>CAZWUW010000008.1:0-53869 GCA_964636895.1 uncultured Eubacteriales bacterium | reverse complement strand
TATCCATAGGTTTTAAGAACCTTTAAGTTATCCACATTCCGAATTCATGTTAAAATATCTAAGGTTGAAAGTTCCTGCTCTGCTAAAATATTGGTCATCAAAATAAAGGTGCTTGCTTTGGCCCGTAAATCAGCAATGAGTTCTTCATTTGATGCTTGAACTATTGCCCCAATGCGGTATGTAATTTCTATTTCAGGCTGAGAATCAGCTTTAGGCCGCCCAGGCTTTCTTTTGGTGGTTGCTTCTTCCGTGATATTACTTGTCAGATTGTGCAGGATTTTGCTGCGTTCTTTGAGAAAAATCTACCATTCTTTTTCCGCATCAGCTTTGCAGTAAAAAACACGCTTGGCAAGCTCACGGCAATCTTTTTCAAGCTTTTCCCGTTCCTTTTCTACCTGCCTGCTAATGGTTTTTTCCTTACGGGCATCCAGGCTAGATGAATGGAAGGCGAAGCAGCTAGCGCAAAGACACTGTCCTATACCATCCACCCAAGCCTAAAAAATGTACAGGCAATTCTTAAATCAGGACAGGACAAGCTGCTTGATAACAAACCCACATCGGAAACAAGCAATACAAGCAAGTGAAATTATTGATATTAGATGAGCACAAAAAAGCCTCAACTGTCTTCTGTTCTCAATTCGACGTTGCTGGCTGGCATCTGAAAATCGGCGAGCCAACACTTGCAGACTCTATCTGCGACAGAATAGTCCACGACTCTTACAAAATTGTGATTGAGGGAGACTCCATGCGTAAGAGAAAGGGTATTATGGATTAATTTTGAATTTTCAGGGAACTGGTGTCGGGATGCCCGGCACCCAGGTCAATATGTAAAAAATTCAAAACTTTTTTCAGGCAGGGTGCGGAATATGTGTTACCACGATGTTACCATCGTGGTATTTTTACGCAGGGTAATAATAAAAAGGGTTACAGTAGAAATGCTGTAACCCTTGATATATACAAATATGGCGGAGAGACAGGGATTCGAACCCTGGGTACCCGGAGGTACACTCGATTTCGAGTCGAGCGCTTTCGACCACTCAGCCATCTCTCCATATGACGGCAACTGAAAAGCTTCGTCTGACTGCGTCAGCCGGGACGTTATCATTCTCACCGTACCGACAGTACTTCCGTTGCTGACATCTACTTCTCCGGCTTCGGCTCCCTTTTCGCCCGAAAAAAACTCTGCATCAATTCCCGGCACTCTTCTTCCAGCACACCCGCCACCACTTCTACTTGATGATTATAACGGGGCTCCTGCACCAGGTTAAATGTCGAATGCACTGCACCGGCTTTGGGATCCGCTGCACCATATACCAGCGTCTTAATCCGGGACTGGACAATTGCCCCGGCACACATGGGACAAGGCTCCACTGTAACATACAAGGTTGCTTCCCTTAAGTAGCGCCAATGGCCAAGTTTCTCAACAGCGGCCCTAATAGCTACCATCTCAGCGTGGGCGGTAGCGTCAAACCACTTTTCCTTCATATTATGCGCTGCGGCCACTACTTCGCTGTTAAGAACGATGACAGCACCAATTGGGACTTCGCCCAAATCAAAAGCCGCTCTGGCTTCGGCCAGAGCATAGGCCATGTATTCTTCGTGCCCCATAGCAATCATCCCTTTTAAGAGTCCAACAATGCTGACAAAAAATGGTGCCCTCGTCAGGAATCGAACCTGAATCTCCCGCTTAGGAGGCGGATGCACTATCCGTTGTGCTACGAGGACACGTTCATATAAGACACTTTAACCATGGCTGCACCATGGTTAAAATTCATTCTTTAAATGGCGCGCCCGACAGGATTCGAACCTGTGACCTTCTGATTCGTAGTCAGACACTCTATCCAGCTGAGCTACGGGCGCATAAATGGCGGAGAGAGAGGGATTCGAACCCTCGATACGAGTTTAAGCCCGTATAATCGCTTAGCAGGCGATCGCCTTCGACCTACTCGGCCATCTCTCCGCAGTAACATATCTTATTCCCAGGGCGTCTTAAATGGCGGAGGAGGTGGGATTCGAACCCACGGAACCCGTAAGGATTCAACGGTTTTCAAGACCGCCTCCTTAAACCGCTCGGACACCCCTCCGTCCGATACATTCAAGAGTATAGCATAGAACAAATTCATTGTCAACCAAAGTATGTATCCCTGTGTGCACCTGTGTGCACCCCTGCCATACCAATTAATAGCGTGGAAAAGCATGACCTACAACAAGCTATCCCTAAACAATCCGCTCCACACCCATATATCTCTGCAGTGCTTGCGGAATCAATACACTGCCGTCTGCCTGTTGATAGTTTTCCAGAATCGCCGCTACCGTCCTGCCGACGGCCAGACCGGATCCGTTCAGAGTATGGACGAATTCCGGCTTGGTACCGGCTTCACGGCGGAAACGGATATTCGCCCGGCGGGCCTGAAAATCTTCAAAATTACTGCAGGAAGATATCTCCCGGTATGTGTTATAGCTGGGCAGCCAAACTTCAATGTCATAGGTTTTGGCTGAACTAAAACCTAAATCGCCGGTACAGAGACAAACCACCCGGTAAGGCAATTCCAGTAACTGCAGTACTTTTTCGGCGTTGGCAGTTAACTTTTCCAGTTCGTCATAAGAATCTTCCGGTTTGGTGAACTTGACTAATTCAACTTTGTTAAACTGGTGCTGGCGAATCAAGCCGCGGGTATCCCGGCCATGGGCCCCTGCTTCGGCCCGGAAACACGCGCTGTACGCCGCATAACAAGCGGGCAACAAAGCACCATTAAGGATTTCACCCCGATATATATTGGTTACCGGCACTTCCGCGGTAGGTATCAGGAAATAGTCTACACTATCTACCCGGAATAAGTCTTCCTCAAATTTCGGCAGTTGACCGGTGCCGGTCATACTGTCCCGGTTCACTAAATAAGGCGGTAAAATCTCTGTATAACCATGTTCACCGGTATGTAAATCCAGCATAAAATTAATTACTGCCCGCTCCAGCCTAGCACCCAGGTCTTTATAAAAAACAAACCGGGCTCCGGTTACCTTGGCCGCCCGCTCAAAATCGAGAATGCCCAGCCCTTCGCCAATGTCCCAGTGAGCCTGCGGCCCAAAATCAAAAGAGCGGGGTGTACCCCATTTACGGATTTCCCGGTTTTCCTGGTCGCTCTGACCTACCGGCACAGACGCATGAGGTATATTGGGTATAGTCATCAATGTCAAGCCCAATTCTTCATCAATCTGCTTCAGTTCGTCGTCCATTTCTTTGACTCGCTGAGATACTTGGCGCATTTCCAGGATCATTTCTTCCGGATGCTGACCATCCTTTTTCAGCCGGCCAATTTCCTCAGAAACAGTATTGCGCTTATTCTTCAGTTGCTCCGCTTCAACCAGTTTCTGACGCCTTTGCTCTTCCAGGGCCAGGAACGTATCCAGCCCGACTGCCGTGCCTCTCTTTTGCAGCGCTTCTTTCACTATTTCCGGGTTACTCCGGACAAATCTGATATCCAGCAAGATATCCGCCCCCTGACAGAGATTATGAGAGTGAAACAAAACCTCTTGTTACCGGCACTAGTGCAGGTAACAAGAGGTGAAAATGAGTCACCTTTTTCAAATTATACTATATCTCTACTCGTTTTTCAAATTATTCCCGCCAAAAAGGTGTTTGCCAATTAATTAATCATTTATCTTCTATCTTTTAAAGGCTTACCAACTTGACATCAGCTACGCCGTCAACCTTGGCAATCTCTGCCAGGGTAGCCTCCGGCACAGGGGTGTCTACAGCCAGCATCATAATGGCATTCCCACCGACAGCCTTGCGGCCTACCTGCATCCCGGCAATATTAATGTTATGGGTGCCAATCAGGTTCGCCACCGGTCCGATAATCCGGGGCTTATCCTGATGCGGTACTACCAGTATATGACCTTCAGGGTGGATGTCGATACGATAACCATCGATCATAACGATACGGGGATCGTCGTCACCAAAGAGAGTCCCGGATACAATCTTTTTACACTTTGATTGGACTTCCACGGTAATCAGCTCAGCGTAGTCAGTATCATCGGCAATTTTGCTTTCTTCGATTTTTATCCCGCGAGTCTTCGCCAAAAGCGGGGCATTGATATAATTCACCGCTTCTTCAAGAATTGGGTCAAGCAAGCCCTTAATAAAGGCAGTGGTAAGTGGGGCAACTTCGGTTTTAGTCAGTTCGCCGCTATATATTACCTTTACACTTTCAATGGGGCCTGTAGCCAGTTGAGCTTGAAACTTACCCAGCTTTTCGGCCAGTTCAAAGTAAGGTTTAATAGCAGCCAAAACATCAGGCTTCACCGGCGGCATATTCACAGCTGTACGCGGCATTTCGCCCTGCAGAATCCGTACCATTTCTTCAGCCACATCAAGCGCAACATTGACCTGAGCCTCTTTGGTAGACGCCCCAAGATGCGGGTTAACAATCACGTTGTCAAGTTCAAAGAGCGGACTCTCTGTAGTAGGCTCAACCTCAAATACGTCAAGCGCCGCACCAGCCACTTTACCGCTTTTTACTGCGTCATAGAGGTCCTTCTCGTTTACAATCCCCCCCCTGGCTACGTTAACGATACGCACACCGTCTTTCATCTTGGCATAGGTATCTTTGTTGATCATATTCAGGGACTCTTTTGTCTTGGGAATGTGCAGAGAAATAAAATCAGACTCGGCCCATATCTCATCCAGGGTTTTGTAAGTAACACCTTGATCGGCAGCATTTTCAGCGCTGACAAAGGGATCATAACCAATCGTCTTCATTTCCAGAGCCTGCGCCCGCCTAGCTACTGCCATCCCAATCCGGCCAAGGCCGATGATACCCAGTGTTCTGTTCCTGAGTTCTACACCGGTATATTCTTTCCTCATCCACTTGCCCTGCTTAAGTCCGGCATGGGCCTGAGGAATGTTCCGGGCTAAAGCCAGCATCAAGCCGATAGTTTGCTCCGTGGCAGCAATCGTGTTACCATCTGGCGCATTGACTACTACAATCCCACGTGCAGAAGCAGCAGCCACGTCAATATTATCAACACCTACGCCGGCCCGGCCGATAACCTTTAGTTTTGTGCCAACCTCAATCACTTTAGCAGTAATCTTGCTTGCGCTCCGCACTATCACGGCATCATATTCACCAATGATAGCGCAAAGTTCGTCTTCCGTCATTTTATCATTATTAACAACCGCATCATATCCCGGATCCCGGAGAATTTTCACACCTTTTTCGGATACACCATCCAAAACCAAAATTTTCATACCATCTTCTCCCTTCAAAACATAAGTTGTATTATTCTATGTTCACATATTAAGCTTTTTGAGACTGGAACTCCTTCATGAATTCCACCAGTTTCCGACAGCCCTCGGCCGGCATAGCATTATAAATGGATGCCCGGATACCGCCGACTTCCCGGTGACCTTTCAGACCGGTAAGGCCGCGTTTTGCTGCCTCAGCCACAAATTCCTTCTCCAAATCTTCACTCGGCAGCCGGAAGGTGATGTTCATCAGGGACCGGTACTCTTTCTGGGCATGGCCTTTGTAAAAACCGCCGCTGGTGTCAATGGCCTCATAAATCCAGGCGGCTTTGGTTTCATTGTGTTTTTCAATGGCTTCCATGCCGCCATTGTTCTTCACCCACTCCAACACCAGTTTAACAATGTACACGGCAAACGCCGGCGGTGTGTTATAAAGGGAGTCATTCTTCGCATAGGTATCATATTTCATCATTGCAGGCAATTTCTGATTAGATTTTTCAATCATGTCATCCCGGATAATCACCACGGCAACACCGGCTGGGCCGAGGTTTTTCTGAGCGCCGGCGTAAATCAGAGCAAATTTGGAAACATCGAACCGCTTCGACAGGATATCACTGGACATATCCGCCACCAGCGGAATGTCACCAAAATCAGGGAACTCCTTCCACTGAGTCCCGAAAATAGTGTTGTTTGAGGTGATATGCACATAAGCCGGGTTTTCACTGAGTTTAATCTCATCAGGCCTTACCACGCGGCTAAAGTTGTCATCTTTGGTGGTGCCGGCAACATGGACGTTGCCTACTTTGACAGCTTCTTTATATGCCTTGTTGGCAAAGCTGCCGGTGATGATATAATCGGCTGTTTTACCTTCGGTCAGGAAATTCATGGGCACCATATCAAACTGGCCGGTAGCCCCCATGCCGATAAACAGTACCCGATAGTTATCAGGCACATTAAGCAATTCCTTCAAAAGCGCCTCGGCGCTATGAATAACCTCTTCAAAAGGCTTGGCCCGGTGGCTGCTCTCCAGAATAGACATCCCGGTACCTTTGTAATTGAGCAAATCCCTTTGGGCTTCTTCCAGCACAGACAACGGCAATATGGCCGGACCCGGGCTAAAGTTGAATACTCTTTCTGACATTGCTTTTTCCTCCCTTTTTTCTTTTAATTAAATAAAACCTCTGTCCGGATAAGAAAATAATAATATTTTCGAACCCAGGGACGAGAGGTCTTGTTCCCGCGATGCCACCCTGCTTGACCGGTAATCTCACCGGCCCTCTTTATTAGCGCTGTATCGGGCTGCCCGGCAGGTTTTTTTCACCTGCTCCTTGGAGACGGATTCATTAATCAGGCTCACCGGTTCACACCTACCACCGGTTCTCTGGACAGCCGCATTAACTACTGTTCTCCGCATTGGATAAGTATATGATTTTTAGGTAGCAAAAAGAGGTCAAACTATGCTTGACCTCTGAAGACAACAGAAAACCACGACTTCCTACAATCTTAGTAGAACGCCTTCCCTGTTCCCTGTCCTTTTGCCTGAGAGATTTACCATTAATGGCTTGCTCCTTCGGCGTCTGCTCTAGGCAGAACTCTCCAGAGGTCTGTCCTGTTACAGTACTTTACCTTTATCAGGTAAACCTGAGAGTTTTGGATTTAAACGGGATATGTTAAACCCTTGCCCCTTCGGCGAGCCTAAAGGCCCTTCTTCTGCAACAATCATCCAGCCTGTATTAGGTTGTTACTTTTCATTATTATAGTCGGCGGAACTGTTTTTGTCAATCCAATTGTGAAAAAATTTACATATATTTAAAACTATTCTGGCATTGCCTTGTTTCTCATTATTATTTATTTTTCATTTTTTTATTTATCATTTTTTTACTATTTCTTATTTACCACTTTTTTCGTTCACTATGGTCATAAATAACCGGTGCACCCGGTCATCATCCGTCAGTTCAGGATGGAATGCGGTGGCCATAAACTGCCCCTGGCGCGCAAAAACAATCTTGTCATCATAAGTGCCGAGTATTTCTACCCCGTCCTGCACTTCTTTTATATATGGTGCACGGATAAAAACGCTGCGGAAAGGTTTTTCACCAAGTACGGGCATATCGAGATCGGCCTCAAAACTATCCACCTGCCGGCCAAAAGCATTGCGGTTGGCCAGCATGTCCATCAATCCAAGCCGCGGCTGGTCACTGTCCATAATATCCGTAGCCATTAGAATCATCCCGGCACAAGTAGCAAATATAGGCATACCACTTATCCCTTTTGCCCTTATTTTATCGAGCAACTGCCATTCCACCATCAGCTTGCCGATAGTTGTACTCTCGCCGCCAGGGAGTATAAAACCGTCAATGTCATCCAAGTCGTAGTCCTGCCTGACCTGAACCACATCGCAACCCAGGCGCTGCAGCATTTGCTCATGTTCCCGAAAAGCGCCCTGTAATGCTAAAACACCTATTTTCATTATTACCAGCCCCGCTCCTGCATCCGGTCAACGTCGGCCAGAGTTGAAATGTTTATGCCTACCATGGGCTCTCCCAAATCCCGGGATATTTCCGCCAGGATTTTGGGGTCATTATAATGCGTTGTTGCAGATACAATAGCCTTAGCTCGGGCAGCCGGGTCACCGGATTTAAAAATTCCGGAACCGACGAAAATGCCGTCGCAGCCCAACTGCATCATCAGCGCGGCATCAGCCGGAGTGGCAATCCCGCCGGCAGCAAAGTTAACCACCGGCAGCCGGCCGGTCTGGGCCACTTCTAATACCAGCTCATACGGTGCAGCCATTTCCTTGGCCGCAGTCATCAGCTCTTCTGCCGGCAGATTCTGCAGCCGGCGGATTTCGCCCATAACAGTCCGCATATGTTTCACCGCTTCAATAACATCACCGGTGCCGGGCTCCCCTTTGGTCCGGATCATGGCTGCCCCTTCACCGATTCTACGCAAGGCTTCGCCAATATTTTTGGCCCCGCAGACAAAGGGCACCTTAAACTCGTTTTTATTTACATGGAATTTGTCGTCAGCCGGAGTCAGCACTTCACTCTCGTCTATATAATCAACACCCAGCGCTTCAAGTATCCGCGCCTCAACAAAATGACCAATACGGCATTTGGCCATAACCGGAATAGTAACAACATCCATAATCTTCAAAATAATGCCCGGGTCAGCCATTCTAGCCACACCACCGGTAGCCCTGATATCAGCCGGCACCCTTTCCAGCGCCATTACTGCGCAGGCACCTGCGTCCTCAGCAATTTTGGCCTGTTCCGGGGTGGTTACATCCATAATGACCCCGCCTTTGAGCATTTCCGCTAAACCTTTTTTAACCCGCCATGTTCCCTGTTCTACCAATATTATTACCTCCTAAACCATCATAATACATAATATTTTACAATAGATTCTATCGGAATACAAGGGTTGGTTGAAAGTCTGTTCCCCGCAAAAAAAACGAACCGACGGGCGGTTCGTTTTTTAACCTTAGGAATTTTCCTTAACCATTATTTTCTCCGCAGACTTTATACTGCTGTGACAGGCATTGCAGGCATCTGCAGCCATATCACCGTTATGGCACCGCATGCAGACCGGCATGGGAATCCGGTTACCTTTTTCAAGCAGTTTGCTAACAGTAGCTTCACTAAAGGTGGCATATGAAAAATCCGGTGTTTTTTTAGCGTATTCCGAGACGTTTGCGTGAGAGACATTGCTGTGACAGTCCACACAGTCAATTTGCTTGATGGTATGCAGTTCATGAGGAATAATCAGATCTCCCGGTGCAGAAACGTTCCGGGTCGAAGCGTGACATTGTTGACATGTACTGTCAGGGATAAAGGTTTTGGTTTCTATTGGTGTGGGTATTACGTTCAACCAGTGTCTATAAGCAAAAGTAGTTATTTTGATGTCTTTATGGCACTTCAGGCACCCGAATTGGTTATGGGCGGTAGCCTTCCATGTCAGGTAGTAAGGCCTCATTTCGTGACAGTTGGCGCAAAAACCCACTTCTTTTTTATAATCCTTGTCAGTGAAGGACTGGTAGTTGAAAAAGAAAGCGGCAATCACAGCTACCACGAACATGGTTACAAGGATCTTTATCAATCGCATTAATTCCGGACCTCCTTTCGCAGTCGTGCTGAGATGGCAAATCCTTTTTAAATCGGGTAAATCCTTTTAATGAAAATTACCGAAGCCCATTGGCAACATCCAGACTAAAAAAGCGATCAGCACAATGCTGTAAATAACAAACTCGATAATAATTAACGGTTTGGATTTAGAAAAACGACCCGCCATCAGATATTCCTCCTTTCATAGGAAAGAAAATATGCCTATCCTGAACTGGGGAACCCTTTGGTAGGGGTAACATCCGTTCCCTTGCCGGCCTGCGCCTGTTTTTCCATAAGCATTTCCAGTTCCAGCCCGTGTTCAAGCTGCATGACTTCTTCCGTCATGTTGCCGTTCCACCAGGTCCAACAGCCCATGGGGAAAAAATTAGGCTGAAAGTGTACGTTATAGAAATGCCAAGTAAAAATAAACATTACTGCCAGCACAGCTTCATCACTATGGGCCCAGCGATAAGCGTCAACAAACCATTTGGGGAAAACCTGCAAAGTGAACTCCGGAACCCACATCATTATGCCGGAACCCCCGATGATCACCATCCCCCAGAATACCGCCCAGTAGTCAATCATTTCCTTCCACTGGTAACGGCCAAATTTGGGGTGTTCGTCGCTATAACCTAACTGGAACTTGAAGTATTGTTTCATAGCTGTCCAGGTCCCTTTAGACCAGGGGAGCATTGGTATTTCCAGTTTGCCGGGGTTTCTGATAGCCCAATAGGCAGAGTAGCCCAAATGATAAAAGCCCACTACAAAAATCATTAATCCGGCAAAAACGTGCCAGGCCAGAAGCCCGTCACCCCCTCCAAAAAAAGCGGCAAAAATTACGGCCCAGGCTTTATAATGGAATTTTAAAGGCAGCCCGGTGGCAGCACATAGTATAAACATAGTATATAGCCCAAAATGCGCCAACCGGTGATGGATGTTCCAGCGTTGGTACAAGGTTTTCTTGTGCGGGAACTCACTATTGATGTCAGCCAATTTACTCACCTACTTCCTTTTTAATACTTATGTGTAACAGTGTTTTTTTAGTGACTATCCGGCTTGCTGGCGTCAATCCAGTTGCGGCGCAATTCCATTAGGATTAGTACTAGCATGGCAGCAACTACTAAAATAGTTAACCAGGTAAAGAAAATCAATGTCCAGAAAGATACCGCGCCATCCCCTTTGGGGGTTATATCATAGTGCATCTTTCCCTTGGCAAAGTTATCCAGGGCGTATAAGTGGCATTTAGCGCAGGTCGTGGGCGTGTTTTCCTTGGAAACTGCAGAAGTTTTTACATCCGGACCCTGAATATCATGACTGCCATGGCAACTTACACAGCTGGCGGTTTCTTTACCGCCAAGAATTACGGATTTGCCGTGGAAATCTTGCTCATATTGTTTCATGGTCTTTTTGTGACAGTTAGCACAGGTATAGACAACTTTATTGTGCGATATAGTAGCTTCCGGCACTTCCTTTTTGTAAATGTCATGAATGCCGTGGCAGTCACTGCAAAAAGCATTTGGCCGGCCATCCTTATTGACCTGGCTGTGAATGCTGTTGTTATACATGGGGGCAATGTCTTTATGGCAGCGGCTGCACTCCCTGTTTACCTGGGCCTGCAATGCCTTTCCTTGCAGCGCATTGGTATGTGGGTAATCAGCAATATTGGTATGGCAATAAGTACAGGCCATGGTGCCATGCATGGATTTTTTATATTTTTCCACATCAACGTATAAGGACACGGTCTTCCCTTCAAACTTAGTGTTCAGTCCCTGTGCGGCGTGGCAGCGCAGACAGCCTTCATTTATCCGGGCCGCTTTCTGCAGCGAGTCTTCAGCCGAAGCGGCAGAAGCGGTAAGAACTAGCAGCGCCACCAGCGCCACCAGTACAAGGACCGATTTGAGACCGGATCTCTTCAAGCCCATGAGCTTTTTCACCCCTTTCCGTAAAAAGGCTGCGTCAATGCAAAGCATCGGAGCCTTTTTTAAGCGTAGCAAACTGTTTTTTTGCTACAGAAAATGCCAGCATCGGCTGCTGGCCTCTGGACTTTTTGCCTCAGGACTTCATGTTCATTATGTCTGCCAAGTAAAACCACCGGAGCACCGTCACATCACAGGCGGCCATATAAGGGTCAGGGAAATGGTAAAGGTTACAACCGACACAATGGCACCTAAAACCAGGAATACTACTGCTTTTGTTAAAAAACTTTCAATGGTGAACTTGTAGTAAGTAAGGTATGCGCTGACACTAAAGCCGAATAACAGGATTAAAGCAATACCGATAATAAACAGTGCTGACATAAGCCTTCCCTCCTTTCTTGAATAGTATGGGCTACATAACGGGTGGCCAGACGATAGTAAGACATACAACAAATGTAAATACCGTCGCCACCGCGCCAAGCATCATAAATGTCACTACCTTGGCTTTGGGATCCTGCAGCGGGAATTTGTAGAAGGTTATGTAGGCGCTAATGGCAAAACTGAAGAACAGGATCATTACTAAAGCGGTTATAAATAGGCTTTTCATGGAATACTCCTCCTTCCTTTCTACACACTTCCTTTCATGGCTGCCAGATACCCAGTAAGAACAGACAAATTAAAAACTGGCCCCACAGAATAAGCCAGCATATAATTGCTGGCCTCTGGACTTGTTGTCTCCGGACTGTTTATTTGTATTCAATTTTTGGTTGATACTCTTTATTTAAGGTTGCGTTTTCCTGGTCTTCCTGGTTAAATTCAAGAATAACAAATCTTTTGCAGTGGCGGCATTTAATCAACACGACTTTGCCTTTTAGCTGGCAAACTATTTTTCCGCATCGACATCTGACATTTTCCATGCTTCACACCTTCTTTGTCCTTAATTCACTTCCTTTAATGTCCGTGAGATGAAATTCTCCAAAACATTCCGTCCAGAACCAACGTACCGTGTACCTTACTCACCTCCCTGTTTTTCTCCCCTTTTTAGAAAAGCTCTACAACTGCGAAACACCTGTTGGCTTTTCTAATACTGTTGCATATACTGATGTGCTACATGGGCAACAGTGACAAAAGCTACGGCCAGCTTGCTAGCTGGCCTCTGGACTAAAAGTCTCTGGACTTACCGTTTTTTGTTCTTACCAGGGTACTGCCGGCTCGGAAAAGCTGAATAAAAAAAGCCAGCAATTAATTGCTGGCCTCTGGACTCAAAGTCTCCGGACTACTTAGTGTTCTGCACAGGCATGCTGTGCAGTCTGTCGTCTATTTTGAAAATGTGGTATTGCAATATGTTCCTCCTTCACAATATCGTCGGGTCCAATTTTAATCACCATATATCTTTTACAATGACGGCACTTGATGACTACCGTATTTTGGTCGGACTGGCATATTATTTTACTACATTGACAGCGTAGATCATCCATTAAATCACCTTCCGTAATAAAATTTTTCATACTCAGAACACTTTAAAGCCTCCCTTAAAGCCCTATAATTCCCCCAAGTTTTGCATATCGTGCAGACTAATACTCTCATGCTCAATGATTTGCGCAAATCCCCAAAAAACTTCTTTTTTTCTTTTCAAACCGGATTACTCCGGGCCCTGATAGTTGTGTGTTATTTCACAAGCGCCGCGCAGCTTTTGTGTTTCACTATATTTTATTCCCCTTGGCCTGCAAAATTCCTGCATTTCATTTTTGTAAAAAACACTTCGTTTTTCGACAATTTTCGCAATTCTAATTTTTTGAATGGCTGTTTTTTGCAGCTTCCGTAAAAGTGACGCCTATTAAGGCAACTAAAAAAGACCAGGATTCTCATCACTGGTCTCTGGACTTCTAGCCTCTGGACTCGCGTCTCCGGACTACCGGAAATCTTATTTCGTTTTTCATTATGTTTTATTCTCTGCCACACTCCAAATTCCTGCAATTTCTTTTCATCAAATGCAAATTTTTTATTCCTCGTCCTTGGTTACCACTTTAGCTACTGCTACAACGCCATCCTGCGCATCCATTCGCATCAGGGTCACTCCCTGAGTAGTCCGGCCCATGGAAGATATGTCTTGTACCGCCAACCGGATTATAATGCCTTCGGCTGTAATAATCATCAGTTCTTCGCCGTCCCGGACCACCTTTACCCCGGCCAAAAGACCGTTGCGTTTCGTTGGCCGGATGGTCATGATCCCTTTGCCGCCCCTGGTCTGGGCCCGGTATTCTTCTAAAGGCGTTCTTTTGCCAAAACCGCGTGCGGTTACTACCAACAACTGACTTTCCGGTTGGATTACTTCCATCCCGATAAGAATATCGTCATCTCTCAGTCTAATCCCCCTGACCCCACGAGCGGTGCGGCCCATTGGACGGACTTCTTTTTCACAAAAACGGATTGAGATGCCTTTTTGAGTAACCAGAATCATTTCTTCATTGCCCTGAGTAAGTTTTACATCAATTAATTCATCACTTGCATCCAGGGTCAGGGCTATCAAACCGTCTTTCCTGGTATTAATATAGTCCTTCAGGGCAGTTTTCTTGACTATGCCCTGCCGGGTGGCAGTAAACAGATACTGTTTAGTATCAAAGGTTTTGACCGGAATAACGGTTGTTATCTTTTCTTCCCCGGTAACAAACAACAGGTTGACAATCGCCGTTCCTTTGGCCTGCCGGCCGGCTTCCGGGATTTCGTGGACCTTCAGGCGGTACACCTTGCCCCTGTTGGTAAAGAAAAGGATGTAATGATGAGTGGTGGTGATAAAGAGGTGTTCCACAAAGTCCTCTTCCTTCGTACCCATTGCGGTAACCCCGCGCCCACCGCGTTTCTGACTCCGGTATGTATCCAGAGGAATCCTTTTGATATAACCCTGATGGGTTATAGTAATAACCATATCCTCTTCGGCAATCAGGTCTTCTATATCCAGTTTGGTATCGTCATCGGTAATAATTGATTTCCGTTTATCTGCAAACTTTTGTCTGATCGCCAGCAATTCTTCTTTAATAATTTTTAATACCAACTTTTCATCAGCCAATACAGAACGATAATGAGCAATACGTTCCATTAATTGACGATATTCCTCTTCCAGTTTTTCCCTTTCCAGGCCAGTCAAGCGCTGCAGACGCATATCCAGAATTGCCTGGGCTTGTTTTTCGCTAAGTCCGAATTTGTCTATCAGGGCATTACGGGCAATTTCTGTGGTACGGGAAGCCCTAATAGTTTTAATAACCTCTTCAATGTGGTCCAGCGCGATACGCAAGCCCTCAACTATATGCGCCCTTGCTTCCGCCTTGTTCAGTTCAAAGCGGGTGCGTCTGGTAATAACCTCTTTTTGATGTTCCAGATAAAAGAATATGATGTCCCGCAGATTTAATACCTTTGGTTGTCCATCCACCAAGGCCAGCATAATGATGCCAAAGGTCTCCTGCAGTTGGGTGTGCTTGTACAACTGATTTAGCAGCACCTGGGGATTAACATCCCGCCGCAGCTCAATCACAATCTGCATCCCGGTACGGTCTGATTCATCCCGCAAATCAGTTATCCCGTCAATTTTTTTGTCCCGGACAAGTTCAGCAATTTTTTCGACTAACCGGGCCTTATTGACCTGATAAGGTATTTCATTAACCAAAATCCGCATTTTGCCATTACTCATCTGCTCAATACGGGACTGGGCACGCATCCTTACTACCCCACGACCGGTACGGTAAGCCGCTATTATGCCCTCCCGGCCCATAATAGTAGCACCTGTAGGAAAATCCGGGCCCTTAATAAATGTCATCAGCTCGTCGGGAGTAACATCCGGATTATCAATCATCATCACAATTCCATCAACAACCTCGCCTAGGTTATGTGGCGGAATGTTAGTTGCCATTCCTACGGCAATGCCCGCGGAACCATTAACCAGTAAATTGGGGATGCGGGAGGGAAGCACCGTAGGTTCTTCCTGTTGATCATCAAAGTTAGGCATGAAATCAACAGTTTCTTTATCAATATCGGACAGCATTTCCAGTGTTATTTTGGCCATCCTGGCCTCAGTATAACGCATTGCCGCCGCAGAATCACCATCTACCGAACCGAAGTTGCCGTGACCGTCTACCAGCGGATAACGGCAGGCAAAATTCTGGGCCAGCCGCACCATGGCGTCATATACAGCCGAATCACCGTGGGGATGGTATTTACCAAGGACTTCACCGACCAACCGGGCTGACTTTTTGTGAGGCTTATCCGGGGTCATGCTCAGTTCGTGCATAGCAAAAAGAATTCGCCGGTGCACCGGTTTTAAACCGTCCCGAACATCCGGCAACGCTCTGTTCACTATAACGCTCATGGCATAGCCCATAAAAGAATTTTTCATTTCATCGTGGATATTAATAGGCAATATCTTACCGTGACTAAATTCTTCGGTCAAAAATTTTCACCTCTGCATAATATTAAAAACTTGCTATTTTTTTCCCATAGATTATTATAGCAAATTTGACCAGTTTATGCAATGCGGCTGCTTTTAATCTCTCTTTGGCTTTTATAAAGATAAATGCACTTATTTACGGTTTTGCAGAAAGTAATACAAATCAAGTAATCGGGGTCTTTTCTGCCAATTTGGAAAGGCTTTTTTAAGCGTGCCGGACTCCCAGGCACATATTATTGCCGACCTTACACTCTGCCTAATAGACGCTGAAGACCGGCCTGTTTCGCGGCTTATAAGCTGGTAGGTGCGTTTTATATCATTGGGCCCCGGGGCACCCTGTGCACATAATAATTCCAAGGCAGCCATCAAGTTACGATATCCCATTTTCCCTATAGGGAAGCCTAATTGGTCAAGAAGTTGTTTGATATCCGTTATTTCTTCCAATATTTGTTCGGTCTGGAGCTCCGTTTTACCCTGAATTACACAGTTGTTTTTTTTGTGTAGCCACCAAAAACATGCCTTACACGGGTCTTGTTCAGGTTTTTCATTTAAAAATAGTTCAAAATAACATGTCATTATTTTTCCTCCCACCACTTCGGAACCTCCGGTGCTCTTTATATAAATAAGTAAAAGTATTTTTGTAATCTTTGTTTCATAATATAAAATATTGTCTTATTTTGTCAAGAATAAAAAAACCGGTAACTGTTTTATGTACACAGTTCCGGTTTAAAAACTTACACTATTGTAGGTACTAATATATTTACAGACTTACAAACTCCTAAATGTCCAAATTTCTTACTTCCTTAGCATGTGCCTGAATAAACTCACGGCGTGGTTCTACTTTATCACCCATAAGAACGGTAAACATTTCGTCCGCTGCCATGACATCCTCCATATTCACCCGCAGGATGGTCCGCGTATCCGGATTCATGGTAGTACTCCAGAGCTGTTCCGGGTTCATTTCACCTAGACCTTTGTAACGTTGGATATTGGCATCGCGGCCAATTTTCTCCTGTAACTTACTTAATTCGATATCATTGTATAAATAATGTTCCTCTTTGCCCTTTTTAACCAAATACAATGGGGGTTGGGCAATATATACATACCCGGCTTCCACCAGCGGTTGCATATATCGGTAAAAGAATGTTAACAATAAGGTCCGGATGTGTGCACCGTCCACATCAGCATCAGTCATAATGATTAATTTGTGGTAGCGGGCTTTATCGATATTAAAATCATCTGAAATACCAGTTCCCATAGCAGTAATCATAGATCTAATCTCTTCATTGCCCAGTACCCTGTCCAAACGGGCTTTTTCCACGTTAAGTATTTTGCCCCGCAGTGGTAAAATGGCCTGGTTACGCCGGTCTCGCCCTTGTTTGGCAGAGCCGCCGGCAGAATCACCCTCAACCAAATATAATTCACACAAAGCCGGGTCCTTAGTTGAGCAGTCCGCCAGTTTACCAGGTAAGGAGGTGCTTTCCAGCGCGCTTTTGCGACGGGTCAGTTCCCGAGCTTTGCGGGCGGCTTCCCTGGCTCGTGCAGCATTAACGGATTTTTCAATCATCCGTTTGGCGACAGGCGGGTTTTCTTCCAAAAAGGTACCTACACCTTCCACCACAATATTGTCTACAATTCCCCTAACTTCACTATTACCAAACTTTGTCTTGGTCTGACCTTCAAACTGAGGCTCTCTTACTTTGACACTAATAACGGAAGTTAGTCCTTCCCGGATATCCTCACCGGAAAGATTTGCTTCATTCTCTTTAAGAAGGTTGTGTTTTCGAGCATAATCATTTATTACCCTAGTCAGTGCTGTTTTAAAACCAGCTTCGTGAGTACCGCCTTCTTGGGTATTAATATTATTGGCAAAAGAAAAAATGTTTTCAACGTATCCATCATTGTATTGCATTGCCACTTCAACTGAAGTATCATCTTTTTCACTTTCAAAATAAATGGGAGTGGCATGCAGCACATCTTTATTTTTGTTCAGGTGTTTAACAAAATCAATGATACCGCCTTCGTGTTGAAATGTTTTTTCTTTTCCGTCCCTTTCATCCTTGATGACTATTTTGACCCCCCGGTTTAGAAACGATAATTCCCGAAGCCGCAGTATAAGCGTTTCAAAGCTATATTCCAGCTCTTCAAAAATTTCATGATCAGGTTTAAAAGTTATTTTGGTGCCGGTTAAATCCGCATTACCTATAACTTTCAATTCATTAACCGGGGCTCCTCTTTCAAAACGTTGGAAATGAATTTTGCCATCTCTTTTAACTTCTATTTCCAACCATTCGGAAAGGGCGTTAACCACTGATACCCCTACCCCGTGCAAACCGCCTGATACTTTGTATCCTTCGCCACCAAATTTGCCGCCAGCATGGAGTACGGTAAGCACCACTTCCACTGCCGGCCTTCCCAACTGGGGTTGGATACCCACGGGAATACCGCGGCCGTTATCTATAACAGTAATACTGTTGTTCTCATGAATAATTACATCAATGTGGTCACAATAACCGGCCAGCGCCTCATCAATACTATTATCCACCACTTCATAAACCAAATGATGCAAACCTTTGGCACTGGTACTCCCAATATACATCCCGGGACGTCGCCGGACTGCTTCCAAACCTTCCAGGACCTGAATCTGGCTGGCACCATAATCATTGAATTCCTGGTTGTTTTTTTCTTCCATGCCAAGTCCTCCGTTCGTTCACTCTCTAAAACCAAATTATACCACAATTAACTCACTGCCACAAGTTTATCAAAAACAAAGAAAAAACCGCGTTGGCACGGCTTTAAACCATTAAAAAATTTGGCCATTCATCAGAACGTTTTTTCAATGTAATTGAAGAAATAGGTGATAAATAAATTTTGCTTGTTGTAATGATAAAAGATTTTTCTCGGCCTTTTTCAGAAATCCGGTGAATAAATTGGTCATCTTCAGCTAATTGAATAAATTCCCGGGTAGCTTCTGCTTTTTTCATCAGGGCATAACTCATTATACATATAATATCTTCCTTAGGCACGACTACGTCTCCACCAAGGTGAATAAACATTTGTTACCTCCTCGTTGTCAATTAATTATTATACCGTTTTTTACTTCAAACAAAGCATATTCCTTTTGACCAATTTCTTTAAAATAGTTAAATGTAGTTGCGGTGATAAAGGTTTGTATTTTTTTATAAACTACTTCTAATAAAAATTTTCTTCTTTTATCGTCCAATTCCGACATGACATCATCCAGCAGCAAAACCGGATATTCGCCAGTCTCCGACCTCATAAACTCCAGTTCCGCCATTTTCAGGCTTAATGCACAGGTACGCTGTTGGCCCTGGGAACCAAATATACGCATATCTTTGCCGTGCACAAAAAGTCCGAAATCTTCTCTGTGCGGGCCTGTTAACGTCATGCCTCGGGCTATTTCTTCCTCTTTTCGGGTGTTAAATAAAGCTAACAGTTTTTCTTTTATATTATCACCGGTTAACTCATCATTTATATCAATAGATGGAAAATACCTGATTTCTAATTCCTCCTGCCCATCAGTAATTTTCCGGTGCATCAGCCTAGCAAGGGGGGCCATTTTTCTGATTACTTCAATTCTTTTACTGATTATACGCTGACCAAAATCTGCCAGTTGATTATTCCATATATCCAATGTTTGTATGCCTTTATTATGCATTTTGTAATTACGCAACAAATTATTTCTTTGTACTAGCACTTTATGATAGTTAAGCAGGTTATGATAATAGGTCGGATTAACCTGAGATATTTCAATATCCAGGTATCTGCGCCTGATAGCCGGACCTCCTTTGACTAACATGAGGTCTTCAGGAGAAAAAAGAACTACGTTTATTTCTCCAACCAGTTCGGTAAGTCTTTTTTTGGGTACGCCATTTAATTTTATTTTTTTTCTTCCGTCAGCCAGCCCTATTACTTCAATACGTATTGTGCGTCTGTATTTTTCTGCTCTTATATCTATTTGAAAAAACTTTTCTTGCCAGCGTAGAAGCTCGCTTTCTTTATTAGTACGGTGCGACCTGCCTGTTGCTGAATAAAAAACAGCTTCCAGAACATTAGTTTTACCCTGAGCATTATCACCAATAAAAATATTTAAATATGGGTGAGCTTTGAGTTGCAAAAATATATAATTACGAAAATGACGTAAAAACAGTTCCTGAATATACAAAAAAAGCACCCCTGACCTCTCAGGAAGTTATAATAAAACAACCTTTTCCGGCTACCTCAATAATATCACCGACCGTCAGATTTAAGCTCCTTCTTATTTCCGGGTTTCCGTTAATTTTAATCATACCTTGCTGAATTATTAATTTTGCTTCACCGCCGGTAGCTGCTATCCCAGCCCACTTCAAAAACTGATCCAACTTAATTGAGGCGGTTTTAATACTCACTTCTATTGGCAAACTTACACTTCCTTATGTTTTTTTATACTATTCTTACCGGTAGAATCAAATAAATATAGTCTTCCCCTTCAACAGGTTTTATAATGCCGGGACTTAAAGAGCCGGTCAACTCCAATAAAACTTCTTCAGTTTCGATAACCTTTAATACATCTATCAGATATTTGGAATTAAAAGCTATCTGTGTTTCTTCACCTTCCAGCAGAATAGGTAACTGTTCATGAATTTTTCCAATGTCGGGACTATTGGAATTAATAATCATATCGTCTTTATTGACGGTAATTCTAATAACATTAGTGCCTTCTTTAGCCAGTAATGATGCTCTTTCCGCAGATTCCAGCAAATTTTTGGTGCGCACTTTTATTTTTGATTTACATCCTTGCGGGATAACTTGTTTGTAATTGGGAAATTGACCTGCAATCAGCCGGGAAATTATTTTTACATTTTCTGTTTCAAAAAAAATCTGATTTTCACCAACAGTCATTAATATATCATTTTCTTCATCTACCATAACCCGGTTAACTTCATTCAATGTTTTACCAGGTATTATAACGCTTACTAAATGTTCATTTCCATCGGCTGCTGTTTTTCCTTTACGAAAAGCAAGGCGGTGTGTGTCGGTAGCCACCAGCCTAATATCCTGTGCTTCTTTTTCCAATAAAACACCACTGAAAATAGGTCTATTGTCATCTAATGATGTAGCAAAACTTACCTGTTTAATCATATGTCGAAGCAAATCTTCTTTAATTGCTAATTTTAAATCGCTTTCTATTTCCGGAAAAGCCGGAAACTGCTCTGCGGAAAAACCAAGCAGGCTAAATTCAGAGGTGCCATAATTAACAACTGTAGAAAAATTTTCCTGATTTGTTTCTATTTTTATTTGTGTGTCCGGCAGCCGGCGAACCATTTCGTTCATATATTTGGCCGGCAATACTACACTTCCTTCTTCCAGTACGGTTGCCGGTACACTGCATTGAATACCTATTTCCAGGTCGGTGGCCATAAAGGTAATTTTATTATGTTCGGCTCTTAAAAGAATTCCTGTTAAAATAGGCAACGGATTTTTTGATGAAACTGCTTTATGTACTGTTTGAATGCCATAAACAAGATTGTCTTTGGTAGATAATATTTTCATAGAAACCTCCTTTATCCACATATTTATGTGACAAAAAATGTGCAATCTTTTTTATATTTATATGTTAAATAAATAAGTAGTAATAGTAATAGGGCTTGTGAATATGTGGATATGATAATTTATTAGAGTAAATTCATGGTTATAGGGTTGTTAAAAAAATGTTAGTAGATAGATAATGATTATACACATTTAAGTGTTATATCCCCATCTATTTCGTAATTAAATTTTTTAATTCTGTAATAGTTAATTGTAAGTGAGTATCTATTTGTAATGCACTGGATATTTTTTCGTGAGCGTGGATAACAGTTGTATGATCTCGACCGCCGAAAGCCGCGCCTATTTGCGGCAGAGAATGATCAGTAAGCTCACGACTTAGGTACATGGCTATCTGGCGAGGATAAGCAACTGCTCTGGTTCTTTTCTTTGCTTTTAAATCGTCAAAACGCATATTAAAAAAATCAGCAATTATCTGTTGAATCATGGTAATAGATATTTGTTTTGGTTTGGCCGGTGGTAAAATATCTTTTAATGCTTCCCCGGCTAAGTCGGGGGTAATCTCTCTGTTATTCAGGGAAGCAAAGGCCATTACCCTGATAAGTGCTCCTTCCAGTTCTCTTATGTTAGATTGGATACGATCGGCAATATAAACCATAACTTCATTAGGTACTTGAAGGTCTTCCAGTTTAGCTTTTTTTCTTAATATGGCAATCCTGGTTTCCAGGTCGGGCGGTTGAATATCGGTAATCAGTCCCCATTCAAAACGTGAACGTAAACGGTCTTCCAAGGTAGGAATCTCTTTGGGAGGTCGGTCACTGGAAATAATAATTTGCTTATTGGCTTCGTATAAAGTATTAAAAGTATGGAAAAATTCTTCCTGGGTTCGTTCTTTATTGGCCAAAAACTGGATGTCGTCAATCAAAAGGATGTCCATATTGCGATAACAATTACGGAATTCTACGGTTTTATCATCGCGAATTGAGTTAATAAGTTCGTTAGTAAACTTTTCGGAAGAAACATAAACAACTTTGGTTCTTTTGTTGTTTTCTAATATATAATGACCAATAGCCTGCATTAGGTGTGTTTTGCCAAGTCCGACTCCACCGTATATAAAAAGGGGGTTATAAGCTTTGGCCGGCGCTTCCGCTACCGCTAGGGAGGCGGCGTGGGCAAAACGGTTGCTGTTGCCGACTACAAAAGTATCAAAAGTATATTTGGGGTTTAAACTGGCTGGCTGCATTTCTTCCCCATGGTTGTATTTGGGTATAGCGGCAGCAACCTGTTGAAAAGCATCAGGTATATTATTATAATTAGGTAAAACAAAGGAAATACTTATTTCCCGTTCCAGAAGATTATGTAAAACAGTTTTTATCATATCGGCATAACGGCTCTCTAGCCAGTCTTTGGCAAATTGGTGAGGTACTTCGACAATCAGGGTTTCATTATAAAAACCAGTGGGAATTGCTGATTTAAGCCAGGTTTCAAAAGATGGTTTACTTACTTGTTTTTCGACAAGAGAAAGGGTTTTTTGCCATAATTCAGAGATTTCCAGGTCTAACATAGATTTTCCCCCTAAAAAATACTTCAATATCAACAATGTTATCCACAAGCTCAATTAAAACCGATATATAAGTTAAAAGGTTATTATTATAAATAAGTTTATGATTTATGATTTCGTTTAAAAGCTTGTCGTTCTAAGAGTAATAGAACAACAACATGGTAATTTAGAATTAAATATAAAAAATAGAAATCATTAAGGGAGTAAGGAGGATGCCGTATATTAAGACATTACCCACAATTTATCCACATAAAAAAAGAATATGTTATAAATCGAAATTCTTGGGGATAACTATCTTAAAAAATGCAATAAGAAAAACCATTTTTTAAAATGGTAAAGATTTCAGAAAACTAAAAATTTATAAACATTTTTATCCCCAGGTTGTGTATATTTCAAATATAGTATAATCGCCAAAGAGGGTATTATAATAATAACAAATTTCACCACCTTTATCAATATTAAATAATTGTTCAGTTGGTTTCAGGTTATTGTTTTTTTAAAGCAGTCGAAAAGAATAATATTTGTATTAGCAATAGGATAAAAAAAGGTTTTTACCTTGACGGTTATTTTTAATTAATATATAATTTTGTATGAATGTCTTAAGGGAAAAAATGGTTTTCTCTGAACTAAAGGGGGTGGCCGGGTTATGAAGAGGACTTACCAACCAAAAAATAGAAAACATAAGCGTGTGCATGGTTTTTTAAAAAGAATGCAAACCAAAACTGGACAAAATGTATTAAAGAGACGTCGTTTGAAAGGGAGAAAGAAGTTATCTGCATAAGGCCGCTTGTTTGTGGCCTTTTCCTTATTCTTTAAGGATAGGCAGAAACAGTATAGGGAAATAAACATATGGATAAAATGGAATGATGAAGAAAAAAACTTGCCATTTAAAAAAAAATAAGGATTTCCGGAAAGTGTATAGACATGGGAACTCGTTTGCCGACAGGAGACTGGTAATATATGTAAATAAAAACAGTATTATGGTTGGCAGCAGGGTTGGCTTTTCGGTTAGTAAAAAGATAGGTAATGCGGTTGTTAGAAACAGAATCAGGAGAGTTTTAAAAGAAATATGTCGATTAAACAGGTCGAAAATTAAAAATGGTTATGACATTATTTTTATTGCCAAAACCGGGATTTTAAACGCTACATATAGGGATTTAGAGAAAAGTTTTTTGTGGTTAATCGGTAAAAGTGGCTTGCTTGAGGAAAAAAAATGAAAAATTTTCTTATACATGTAATCCGGTTTTATCAAAAATATGTTTCACCACTTAAACTTCCCAGTTGTCGTTTTTATCCGACTTGCTCGGAATATTCATTACAGGCAATAAATAAATATGGTGCAATTAAAGGTTTATATAAGGCAGGACGTCGAATATTACGGTGTCATCCCCTACATCCAGGCGGGCATGACCCGGTTGAATAAAATAGAAGGCCCGCATGAGGAGGGACTAAGTTGGAAATTTGGAATCAATTAGTTAATGGAATGACTTGGTTATTAGTATTTTTTTATGGCTGGACAAAGACGGTAGGAATACCAAGTTACGGCGTAGCCATTATTTTACTGACAATTACCGTAAAAATGGTTTTATTACCTTTAACTATTAAACAAATGCGATCTATGAAAATAACTCAACAATTGCAGCCAAAGATTAAAGAGATTCAGGAAAAACATAAAGACCCCCAAAAGGCCCAGGCTGCTATGATGGAACTTTATAAACAATATGGCGCTAATCCACTAGCCGGTTGTTTACCTATTTTATTGCAAATGCCGGTACTAATTGGTTTATATCAGTCATTGAATGAGTTTAAGTTCAAAGGCGGTTTTTTATGGTTGGAAAGTCTAAAGAACCCTGACCCTTGGTACCTATTGCCTCTTTTGGCAGGTGTAACCACTTTTTTACTTCAGCGTATGACTACCAATATGCAGGATCAGACGCAGCGTACCATGTTATATGTGATGCCCGTTTTTATTGGCTGGCTGACCATAAATTTTCCTTCCGGTTTGGGCGTATATTGGGTAGCATCTAATATTGTTAGTGCCATTCAACAGTTTTTTATTAACAGGATGCCTATTGGGGAACCTTTGAAGGAGGAAGTGGTCGTAGATGAAGGAAATAGAAAAAAGCGGAAAAACAATTGAGGATGCTATTAGTGCTGCACTTGACGAACTTGGTTTAAAAGCAGAGCAAATAACTTATGAAGTATTGGCAGAGCCCAGCAAAGGAATTTTTGGGCTTATCGGTGCTAAGTCTGCCAAAGTAAGAGTAACAGAAAAGGAAAATCCGGCAGGGAAAGCAAAGAGATTTTTAAGTGATATTTTTGTTCAGATGGGCTTGGAAGTTAAAATAACCACTAAAGAAGTTGAAGAATATACGGTTTTGGATGTATCCGGGCCGGATTTGGGGATTTTAATCGGGCGGCGTGGCGATACCCTTGATGCTTTACAGTACTTGGTTAATTTAGTGGCTAACCGGCACCTTGAAAAAAGAATCAGGTTTATACTTGATGTAGAGGGCTATCGCAAAAGAAGGGAAGAAACCTTGCATAGACTTGCTTTCCGTCTTGCCGAAAAGGCCAAGCACAAGGGGCGTGATGTGGTGTTGGAACCAATGAATCCACATGAGCGGCGGATGATTCATACTGCACTACAGGAACACAGCGATGTTTATACTTATAGCGAAGGCGAAGAACCGTATAGAAAAATTGTTATTGCGCCCAAAAAATAGTTTAGAGCTAACCCAGTAATAGTGGTATTACTGGGTTTTCTTGCATTGCAGAAAAGTGTTACTTTAATAAAAGGTGGAATTTTAGCATGGTTGATGATACTATTGCCGCCATATCCACACCAATAGGTGCTGCCGGAATCGGGATTGTCAGGATAAGCGGCAAAGATGCAGTAATGATTGCCAAAAAACTTTTTCGCGGCAAAAAAAAATGTGACCTCGATACTGTGGAATCGCATAAATTAGTTTATGGTTATTTGGTGGAGCCTGATACAGAGATTGTAATAGATGAAGTATTGCTTGCCGTAATGCGCGCTCCCCACTCATTCACAACTGAGGATGTAGTGGAAATAAATTGTCATGGCGGTGTGGTGGCTGTGCGCCAGGCGTTGGCAGGTGTGGTTAGGACAGGAGCACGACTGGCAGAACCAGGTGAGTTTACCAAACGGGCTTTTTTAAATGGCCGGATTGACCTAGCACAGGCTGAATCTGTAATGGATCTGATTAATGCTAAAACCGACCGCAGTCTGCAGGTAGCTGTTCGCCAGTTATCGGGGGGGTTATCAGACAAAATAAATGAGATAAGAAATGCTTTGCTTAAAATTATTGCCTATATTGAGGCCGGAATCGATTTTCCGGAGCATGATATTGAAGAAATATCCCGGGAACAAATTGCGGTCGCTACCCGTGAAATGCTGGCAGAGACAGAACAATTAATGGCCACCGCAGAATCGGGTAAAATATTGCGGGAAGGCTTGCGGACTGTTATTTTGGGGAAACCTAACGTTGGCAAGTCTTCGCTCTTAAATGCCCTGCTGCAGGAAAAAAGGGCGATTGTGACAGATATACCTGGGACAACCAGGGATGTTATAGAAGAATACATAAACATTAAGGGTATTCCTTTAATTATCATTGATACCGCCGGCATTCGGGAGACCGAGGACCTGGTGGAAAAAATAGGCGTGGAAAAAACCAGGGAGATGCTGGATACGGCCGATATGGTGTTATTTATGCTGGATGCATCTTCAGGAATTGGGGATGAAGATTTAATTATAGCGGAATTGGTTAAAGGCAAAACCGGATTTGTGCTGATAAACAAGACAGATGTTCAATTAGATATGGATTTGGGAGTGATTGATGAATTGCTTCCACTTATGGGCAAGGTTAATTTATCTTTAAAAAATGGCGAAGGGTTGGCAGAACTAAAAAACCGCATTGCTGAAAAGGTGCTGGACGGTGAGGCAGATGCCGGCGAAGGAGTGCTGGTAACTAATGTCAGGCACCGGCAGGCGCTGGTGGAGGCCCGGAACAGCCTGCAGGAAGTAATAAATACAATTACGCTGGGGCTGCCGACGGATTGTATGGCCATTGACCTAAGAAGCGCATGGGAAAAGCTTGGCGAAATTACCGGAGATACTCTTGGTGAAGATATAATAGAACGTATATTTAGTGAATTTTGTATAGGAAAGTAGTGTGGATTGGTTATGGAATACCATGCCGGAGATTATGATGTGATTGTCATTGGCACCGGTCATGCCGGTTGTGAAGCGGCTTTGGCCGCGGCCCGGCTGGGCCGCAGGACTTTAGCGTTAACCCTGAATATGGATAATGTTGCTTTTATGCCGTGCAATCCGGCTGTGGGAGGTCCGGCAAAAGGTCATTTGGTGCGGGAAATAGACGCATTGGGCGGTGAAATGGGCATTAACACGGATAAGACCCATATCCAGATGCGCATGCTTAATACCGGTAAGGGACCGGCAGTACACGCTCTGCGAGCTCAGGCGGATAAAAAGAAATATCAGTCGGTGATGAAGGCTGTCCTGGAACGGCAAGAAAACCTTGACCTGAAGCAGGCGTTGGTTGAGCGGATATTGCTGCAAGGAGAGCGGATAGCAGGTGTGATAACCAATACTGGAGCCAGATTTTTGGCTCAGGCGGTGGTGATAACAGCCGGGACTTTTTTACAGGGAAGAATTATTGTTGGAGATGTAGCTTATAGCGGCGGGCCAAGCGGTCAGTTTCCTTCCATCGTCCTGGCGGATAACCTGCGGGAATTGGGCCTGGAACTGGGTCGGTTTAAGACAGGTACCCCGGCCAGAGTGAGCAGGCGCAGTATTGATTTTACAAAAATGCTTATTCAGCCTGGGGATGAAGAACCTCATACTTTTTCTTTTATTAGCCCTCGTACGCCCCGCGATCAGATGCCCTGCTGGCTTACATATAGTAATGCCGACACACATCGGGTAATCAGGGAGAATTTGCATCGGTCACCGCTTTACAGTGGAGAAATCAGGGGCACCGGTCCCAGGTATTGTCCTTCTATTGAAGATAAGGTAGTAAGGTTTGCCGATAAACCAAGTCATCAAGTTTTTTTGGAGCCTGAAGGAATGGATACGGAAGAGATGTATGTGCAGGGGTTTTCCACCAGTCTGCCGGAGGATGTGCAGATACAAATGCTGCGGACCCTGCCTGGCCTGGAAAAAGTGGAAATGATGCGCCCCGGTTATGCTATAGAATATGATTATATTGTGCCGACGCAGTTAAAATCATCCCTGGAAACTAAAAACATCAGTGGTTTGTTTTCGGCTGGGCAGGTTAACGGGACTTCTGGCTATGAAGAGGCAGCCGCTCAGGGTATTGTCGCGGGAGTTAATGCGGCGCGGTACGTTTTGGCCAAGGAACCGATGCTGATCAAACGCTCTGAGGGGTATATAGGGGTATTGATCGACGATCTTGTGACCAAAGGCACTAATGAACCGTACCGGATTATGACTTCCCGGGCAGAATACCGGCTACTCCTCCGTCAAGACAATGCGGACCTGCGGCTGACTGAAAAAAGTTACCGGATTGGCCTGGTTAATGCTGACCGTTACCGCCGGTTTGAGGAAAAAAGAGATTTGATTGAACGGGAAAAAAACAGGCTGGGTGCAACCCCTCTTTGTCCCACCGGGCAAATACAGTCCCGGCTGCAGCAATTGGGCAGCACGGAACTACGCCAGGCAGTTCCTTTGTTGGAAGTGCTGCGCCGGCCGGAGGTTAGTTACCGGGAATTGGCAGGCATGGCCGGTAATTTCCCTGATCTGCCGAAAGATGTGGCAGATCAGGTGGAAGTACAGGTTAAATATGAAGGATATATAAAGAAGCAATTAGCCCAGGTTGAGCGTTTTGCCAAAATGGAGGATAAAAGGATCCCTGAGTGGGTTGTTTATGAGGAGGTCAGAGGATTGGCCACTGAAGCCAGACAGAAGTTGGCTGCTGTTAAACCATCTTCAGTTGGACAGGCTTCCCGTATTTCCGGTGTATCACCGGCGGATATTTCGATATTATTAGTATATCTTGAACAAAAAAGGCGTCAGGGGCGGTAGAGCAAAGATGCAGTTAAACTTTAATTCCTTGCTGCAGCAAGGTGCCCGGGAAATGGGGCTGGAACTGTCAGCAGAACAAGTGCAGGCATTTAGTCATTATAAAGAATTGTTGCTGGTCTGGAATGAAAAAATAAATCTGACTGCTATAGTCGAAGAGGAACAGATCGCAACAAAGCACTTTTTGGACAGCCTAGCGCTGCTTAGCAAACTTAATGTAGAGCAATATGAAAACATGCTTGATATGGGCACCGGGGCTGGATTTCCGGGGATTCCACTGAAGGTTTGCTGTTCATGGATAAATGTAGTATTACTTGATTCTTTGAAAAAAAGAGTTGTTTTTCTGGGAGAAGTAATTCAACAATTAGGGTTAAATGGGATTTCAGCGGTTCATGGCCGGGCTGAGGAAAAAGGCCGGGAAAAAGGCTTGCGGGAAAACTTTAACCTGGTGGTGGCCAGGGCAGTGGCCAATTTAGGGATTCTGGCCGAGTATTGCCTGCCTTTTGTGAAACCGGGGGGGCATTTTGTTGCCTATAAGGGCCCGGAAGTTGCAGCGGAGCTGCAGAGTTCCGGTAAAGCCATAGAATTGCTGGGCGGTTCGCTGGAAATGATACATAAAGTAAAACTTCCTTTTGCCGGTGGCGACCGTTCCTTGGTAGTAATCCGAAAAATTAAGCCGTCGCCGGAGAAATATCCACGCAAAGCGGGGATGCCGGAGAAAAAGCCATTGGGCTAATTGCCATAAGAAAAGAATTGCAAGCATATAATTAAGTAAAAGGCAATGAAAAACAGAGATTAGCGAACGCGCGTTCCCCGGCTATTTTTTTCTGTGATTATTGGCTAAAAATATTTTGGGATGATTCCCTTTGCGTGTAAGTGGGGCGCAATCTGGAGCGTGCTAGCGCCACATACGACCATATGGAAATAATTGCAAGCAATAAATACGCTTTTTCAAAATTAAAAAAGAAAAACCGTATTTATTTGCTGTCCAGAGAAGGAACTGTTTGTTAATATGTTGAATAGTTTCCTTTAACAAAGGTTCCGGAAGGATGAAGCATGATGGGGAAGGTTATAGCGATTGCAAACCAGAAGGGCGGCGTGGCTAAGACCACGACGGCGGTTAATCTGGCAGCTTGCTTGGCGGCGGCGGGCAAAAAAGTATTATTAGTGGATATTGATCCGCAGGGGAACGCCAGCAGTGGATTGGGGATTGACAAAGAAGGCTTGGAACATTGTATTTATGATGCATTAATTAACAACCTGCCTGTAGAGAGCATAACGCGGGAAACTGCTATTGCGGGGTTGCAGGTGGTACCGGCCACAATTCAACTGGCCGGGGCGGAAATTGAACTGGTTACTGCTATTTCACGGGAAATTAAGCTGAAAAAGGCCCTTGCTGCAATTAGGGATAATTATGATTATATAATTATTGATTGCCCACCTTCACTGGGCCTGCTTACGCTAAACGCCTTGACGGCAGCCGACACCATTATCATCCCGATTCAGTGCGAGTATTATGCACTGGAGGGACTGGGCCAGCTAATGAACACCCTTGAGTTGGTACGCAAACATTTAAACCCCGCGCTGGAAATTGAGGGAGCTTTACTTACAATGTTTGATGCCCGGACGAATCTGTCTATCCAGGTAGTAGATGAAGTAAAGAACTTTTTTAAAAGCAAGGTATATGCGACTATTATACCCCGCAATGTCCGGCTCAGTGAGGCACCTAGCCATGGCCAGCCAATAATATTGTATGATGCCCGGTCAAGAGGTGCCGAGGTGTATCAGGAACTGGCAAAGGAAGTGTTGGATAATGAGTAAAAAGGGCCTGGGACGCGGACTACAGGCTTTAATACCGATGAGAACAGACGAAAAAACTGATGGCGCCGTAGCGGAGGTGGTAATTGCTTCAATCGTGGTAAACGAAAAGCAGCCGCGCAAGTTTTTTAGTGAAGAGAAACTGGAGGAATTGGCGGCATCCATAAAAGAGCACGGAATTGTACAGCCCATTGTTGTGAGACCGGCTGCTGCCGGCCGGTATGAACTAGTGGCCGGCGAGCGACGCTGGAGGGCGTGCAAAATGCTGGGATTAAAATCAATACCGGCCATTGTAAAAGAAGTTAATGAACGTGAAATGGCAGAAATTGCGTTAATAGAGAACATTCAAAGAGAAGACTTAAATCCGGTGGAAGAGGCTGTTGCTTACAAAATGTTGATGGAGGATTATGGACTGACACAAGAGGAATTGTCAGCTCAGGTGAGCAAAAGCCGGCCCTTTATCGCCAATACTGTGCGGTTGCTCAACCTCCCCAAAGAAGTTTTGGATATGGTGCAAGCCGGCAGCTTAACTGCCGGGCATGCCCGGGCGTTGCTGGGGCTGAGCAAACACAAAGAACAACTGGAGATGGCCAAGCAGGTGGCAGCCAAAAAGTTGTCCGTGCGCCAAACAGAGCAAGCCATCAAGCAGGGCGCGAAGAGAGCGGAACCAACAAAGCCACCCATCCGTCGCCAGGAACCTATTATTATGGCAGTAGAAGAAAAGCTCAGAAGTAAGTTTAGCACACAGGTAAAAATAAAGCAGGGGGAAAAAGTCGGCAAGGTAGAAATTGACTATTACAACCAAGAAGACCTGCAACGCATCATCGACATATTGCTTGGGCAGGAAGAGATGTAATGTTTCACGTGAAACAAAGCAGCGAGCAGAACGGAGTGTTTCACGTGAAACATTCCGTTTTATTTATATGTTGGAGGAAGCTGGGATTGAATGAGCATGTTTTTTGACGAGTCTTTGATTGGTGGGATGTTAGCTGGCGGTCGGCCAGTCGGAAGCAGTGAAACCAATGCCATTTTAGATAAGGCGCGGGCAGCAAGAGGGTTGAATGTTGAGGAGGCTGGCAAGCTGCTGGACATAAAGGATGAGGAAAGCCTGGCAGCATTAATGGCGGCCGCCGGGGAAGTTAAGCAGACGATATACGGCAAGAGGATTGTGCTTTTTGCCCCGTTGTATTTATCGAGTAAATGTGTCAATGACTGCCTGTATTGTGGGTTTCGTAAGGCCAATACTGGTTTGGTGAGAAAGAGCCTTGGCCACGCGGACATGTTGGCCGAAGCAGGCGCTTTGGCCGCGCAGGGACACAAGCGGTTGCTTGTGGTTTGTGGAGAAGGGCAGGCTGATGATTTGCGCGTGTTGTGCGGGAGCATCGGTGACATATATAGCAGTCACGACATTAGGCGTATAAATGTGAACGTTGCCCCGCTGACTGAAGTCGGGTATGCCGAACTGAAGGGTTCTGGGATTGGCACATACCAATTGTTCCAGGAAACCTATCACCGGCCAAGTTATAACTATTATCATCCCAGCGGCCCTAAGGCCGATTACGACTGGCGCATATCGGCTTTTGACCGGGCGATGCGGGCAGGGATTGTTGATGTGGGCATGGGCGTATTGTATGGATTGTATGACTACCGTTATGAAACACTGGCTTTGCTCCAGCATGCCGCGTATTTGGAAAGGGCGTTCGGTGCCGGGCCGCATACGGTATCGGTGCCCCGCATTCAGCCGGCGCCGGGTGCGGAGGTGCGAGATTATCCGTGGCGGTTAGCGGATGGTGATTTTAAGAAGGTGGTAGCGGTTTTGCGGCTGGCTTTGCCATATGCAGGCATTATTTTATCAACCAGAGAGCCGGTGCAGCTGCGAAACGAATTACTACATATCGGCGTATCTCAGCTAAGTGCGGGTTCCTCCACCGCGCCGGGGGGGTATTTGTCAGCGGGCGAGGAAGAGGCACAATTTGTGGTGGCTGATCACCGCTCATTGGATGAAGTTGTTAGGTGCATTTGTGAGGCGGGATATTTGCCTAGCTTTTGTACTGCCTGTTACCGCCGGGCCCGTACCGGTGAGCGCTTTATGGAATTAGCAAAGGCCGGTGATATCAAAAAAACATGCCAGTCGAACGCCTTGTTGACTTTTATGGAGAACTTGCTGGACTATGCCACTGCCCCAACTCGGCAAATTGGTGAGCGTGTCATCAATGAAGCGTTGCTGCAGATGGATAGCTTTTCCAGGGGTGTTGTGCAGAAGAGGCTGGGCGAGATTCGCCGGGGAGCAAGAGATTTGTTGTTTTAAGGGGTGGGACGCCGGTGTCCGTTGAGAAGTTTTTGGTCATATGTATGTCAACCACGGAAATGCTTCGCGCTGACCGGGAGTTGCGGCGCTCGGGAATTTCTTTGCAGGCAGTGCCTGTCCCCGGAGAGCTAGGCTCGGTATGCGCCACTGCTTTGGAAATTGATGCCTGTAATGTTGCACCGGTACAGGAGCTGCTTAAAAAACGTGGCATCGGGGTTGCGGCTGTTGTCCCTGTACCATCAAGTCGATTGCCGGACTTGCTGCGGAAACTGGATGAAAGAAAGCTGTCTCTTGGATTTAGACAGGTGCTGAAAAAAATCCAGGCCGGGGTGATGCTCGGCCGTGAGGATGTCATCACGTTACTGCGAGTGGAGGCGGCAGAAGATGTAGCAGCACTGTTTCGGGCTGCCGATCTGATGAGGAAACGCATTGTCGGCGATACGGTGGATGTGCGGGCTTGCCTGGAATTTTCCAATTACTGCCGAAAAAACTGCATCTATTGTGGTTTGCGCCAGGATAACGGTAATATACAGCGTTATCGGATGTCTGGCGAGGAGATTTTGGCGGTGGCTTTGCGGGTGCACAGCACAGGGATTAAAACGCTGATTCTGCAGTCCGGAGAAGATCGGCATTATACGGCTGCCGATATTTGCCAAATTATTGAAAAGATTAAGCGGCAGACCGGCATGCGCATTACCCTCAGCATTGGTGAACGCAGTAAAGAAGAATATGCATCTTTTCGGCGGGCGGGGGCGGATAATTATCTGCTAAAAATTGAAACGGTGCACAAGGAGCTGTTTTCCAACCTGCATCCTGGTGATTCATGGGTAGAACGGGATAAGCATACCGGTTGGCTAAAGGAATTGGGTTACATAACCGGATCAGGCAATATAGTAGGCTTGCCGGGGCAGACACTGGAAGATTTAGCGGAGGATATTTGCTATTTTAGAGACAAAGGGGTGCATATGCTGGGTATTGGCCCGTTTATTCCGGCGGCCGACACCCCTTTGGCCATTTATCCGCCGGGCAGTGCCCTGATTACCTGGAAAGTCATTGCGGCGGCCCGGCTGACGATTAAAAACGTTTATATTCCTTCCACCACGGCCTTGGCTACTCTTGACCGAGAGGCGCAAAAGAAGGGCCTGGCGGTTGGCGCGAATACTGTTATGATTATTGTTACACCGGAAAAGTACCGGGATAGTTACCGGATTTATTCTAATAAACTGGTGGTGGATTTAGGGTGGGCAATGGAAATGATCAGCGGTTTAAACAGACAAGTGCCTGCGGGGATAAAGTTGAAAGGTGTATGATAAGGTACAGAATGAGATGATAATTGAGCTTATATGTTAGAGTACATGATGAGAGTACATGATGAGAGTACATGATGAGAGTACATGATGAGATGATATGTTGAGAGTATATAATGAGATGATGTGTTGGAGTGATGACGAAAATGCAGGGAACTCCCCGGAGCGGACGGCTGCATATTGGGATTTTTGGCCGGCGTAATGCCGGGAAATCCAGCTTAATCAATGCCCTGTCCAACCAGGAACTGGCTGTTGTATCTTCAGTGCCGGGGACTACTACCGACCCGGTCTTTAAGGCTATGGAGATTTTGCCTATTGGACCTGTAGTGCTCATTGATACTGCCGGTCTGGATGATGCCGGCGATCTAGGTGAACTGCGGGCGGCGAAGAGTCTGGAGGTTTTGTGTAAAACTGAATTGGCGCTGATGACTGTTGACGGGCAGCATGAAGCGGGGGATTTTGAGGAAAAACTACTATTAAGGCTGCGCGCACAAGGAATTCCGGTTTTGGGAGTGGTGACCAAAGCGGATATGGGGCAGGTCGCCGGCAAGCTTGCGTGGTTTGCTGACCGCCAGGTGCCGTCAGTTGAGGTAAGTGTTCGCGCCGGCAGCGGTTTGGCGGCATTAAAAGAACTAATAATAAAGAATAATCCTGACCCGGATTTTGCCAGACCAATCATCGGCGACCTGATTAATCCTGGTGACACGGTAGTGTTGGTAGTGCCGATAGACAGCGCTGCGCCCAAGGGTAGGGTAATACTGCCTCAGGTGCAGACTCTGCGGGACATCCTTGATCATGACGGCATAGCCATTACAGTTAAGGAGGATCGCCTGGCGGGTGTCCTGGCTGGATTTGACCGGCCACCGGTGATGGTAGTTACGGATTCTCAAGTTTTTGGCATGGTTGCTAAAGTAGTACCGGACGAAATAATGTTGACCTCCTTTTCTATTCTCTTTGCTCGGCATAAAGGGGATTTGGCCACGCTGGTTAAGGGAGCGTTGCGGTTAAGAGAACTGCGCCCGGGCGACCGGGTGCTGGTAGCCGAAGGTTGTACTCACCACCGCCAGGATGATGATATCGGTAAGGTGAAAATTCCTCGCCTGCTTTCTTCTTTTGTGGACGGACCCTTGGAATTTGTTTGGAGCAGCGGGTACAGTTTTCCGGCTGATCTGACCGATTACCGGCTGGTTATTCACTGTGGCGGGTGTATGCTGAACCGGCAGGAAATGCTTTGCCGGCTGCGTAAAGTGACGGCTGTAAGCATTCCGGTAGTTAATTACGGTGTGTTGATTGCCTTTTTGCACGGTGTATTGGAGAGGTCGCTGGCACCCTTCCCGGAAGTACAGGAATTGTTGAGAGGAGCCGAAAATGATTTATTTTGATAATGCTGCCACCACCTGGCCAAAACCGCAAACTGTTATAGAAGCCATGTCCCGTTGTATGCAGGCAGCCGGAGCTAATCCAGGGCGGGGCGGACACCGCATGTCCCTAGCGGCAGGCCGCATTATTTTGGAAGCCAGGGAACTGGTGGCAGGTTTGATTAACGCCGAAAATCCAGTCCGGGTTGTTTTTACCGGCAATGCCACAGAGGCGTTGAACCTTGCCTTAAAGGGGGTGCTGCGTTCCGGTGACCATATTATCACCAGTGCCATGGAGCACAATTCCGTAATCAGGCCTTTACAGGCCCTGAATGCGTTAGGCGTTGAGGTAACCGCAGTAGCTGGTGATAATATCGGGTATATTAATCCTGATGATGTACGGAAGGTAATTAAGAAAAATACTAAAATGATTGCTTTGCTTCACGCGTCCAACGTGGTGGGGACTATAATGCCGGTGGCGGAAATCGGCATGGTGGCCCGGGAGTACGGGTTGGTATATTTGGTGGATGCCGCTCAAACCATGGGTTACCTGGATATTGATGTGCAACAGATGAACATTGACTTGCTGGCATTCCCCGGACACAAATGTCTGTACGGACCGCAGGGTACCGGCGGGTTGTATATCCGCGATGGGTTAGATCTCAGTCCATTAAAGGAAGGCGGCACCGGCAGCAGTTCAGAGTCGCCGCTGCAACCGGAGGTGATGCCGGACCGCTATGAAAGTGGGACACCTAATACGGTAGGGTTGGCAGGTTTGGCGGCAGGGGTAAAATATATTAATGAGCAGGGGCTGGATAAAATCCGGGCGCATGGTCAGGGGTTGTTGACAATGCTTGTGGACGGATTAAGAAAAATTTCCGGGGTTGCAGTTTATGGGCCTAAACAACCTGAGCGGCAGGTGCCGGTGGTATCATTTAACCTGCGTAGTCTGGGGTCATCGGAAGTTGCCTTTTTGTTAGACCGGGTTTACGATATTGCCTGCCGCAGTGGCTTGCACTGTGCTCCGGCGGCTCATCGGTCGTTGGGCACGCTGGAAGCGGGTACCGTACGATTGAGCCTGTCTTATCACAATACGGCGGCGGAAGTAGAAAAAATCCTTGCCGCTATCGCACAAGTTGCGTTGGAAAGTGAGTAAGCATGACGGTGTGGTAAATGTAATAGGGATATAAATAACCCCGTAAGGAAACTGCCTTACGGGGTTATTTTTTGCCGGGCCGCTGTTTTGGCGGCATCATAGACTGTTTTAAGCGCGATGTTGTGAGTCAGGGCGGCCTGTTTACAACATTCCCATTCCGGTGCTATATTAAGCACGGCACCTGTCTCTGGATGGCGGCCAATTTTAATGTCAATACTGCCGTAACAGGTATCTGCACTAATCAGTTCCCTGTGCAGCTTACGGCGATTTACAAGGTAATAACGAATCCCCAGTGAGGAGGTTTCTTGTAATAAGACGTCAGCCAAAGTATTAATAAAGGTCTCGGCGCAAAGAACGGACAATAGATAGCCGGGACGGCCTTTTTTCATCAGCACGGGGGTGACATATACGTCTGCCGCGCCAATTGCCAGGCATTTGTCTATTATGAAGGGAAAAAATTCGGGATTCATGTCATCAATATTAGTTTCCAGTATCCACATGCTGTCCCGGTTATTTTGCTCTTGCGGTGCGGTCTGTCCCAGTATTACCCGTACAAGGTTAGGGATTTCCCGGTCAGCGGTGCCGGCACCGTAGCCGACCCGTTCAATAATCATTGGCGGCAGCGGGCCAAATTGCCGGCTGAGAGTTTTTACTAGGGCAGCGCCGGTAGGTGTCACAGTTTCTCCAACGATAGTACTTGGCGCCAGTGGAACGCCGGCAAGCAACTCTGCTGTTGCCGGAGCCGGTAACGGTATGGTGCCGTGGGCGCACTGGACAAAACCGGCACCAGGCGGTAGTGGGGAGCAAGAAATATCTGTTACACCCAAGATTTCCAGGGCAATAACGGAGCCGATGATATCGATAATGGAATCGACAGCGCCGACTTCGTGGAAGTGAACCTGCTCGGCCGAAATGCCGTGTACTTTGGCTTCGGCGGCGGCCAGCACGTTAAATATCTCGACGCTCTGTGCTTTAACCCTGAATGATAGGCCGCTGTTTTCGACTAATTGCAGAATATCCCGCAGGTGCCGGTGCCGGCTTTGTTCTTCGGTTGTAATATGTATTTTAGTCGCGGCAATGCCATTTTTCATCACTCCGTCGGCGGTTAGCTGATAACCCGTCAGCGGCATAGTAGCCAATTGTGTCCGGATTTGAGCGAGATCTGCGCCCGCGTCAATCAGGGCACCCAGGAACATGTCGCCGCTGATGCCTGCAAAGCCGTCAATATAAAGGGTTTTCATGTTGCACCTCATTAAAGGGTATTGGCATTAAAGGGTATTGGTGCCGTCTGCCACCGGTGTTTCCCTGAGCCGAATGATAGAAGTAGCCAGTGCTGCGGCCCCGTAGCCATTATCAATATTTAGCACGCCAACGCCGGCGGCGCAGGAATTAAGCATGGTAAGCAGGGCGGACAGACCGCCAAAACTTGCACCGTAGCCGATACTGGTGGGTACCGCCAGCACCGGTTTATCCACTAAACCTCCGACAACACTGGCGAGGGCGCCCTCCATACCTGCCACGACAATAATAACGGCAGCATTATGCAGGGTGTCACGATGGTGAAAAAGCCGGTGAATGCCGGCCACGCCCACGTCGTAAAGACGTTGCACGTTATTGCCCATGATTTCTGCGGAAATAGCGGCCTCTTCGGCTACCGGCAGGTCTGCGGTGCCGGCGCTGACTACCAGCAGCGGGCTTTGGTAGCTAAGCTTGGTTTCCCGGCGAATGGTAATGCAACGGGCCAGTTCATGGTATTCTGCATCGGCGTAAATTTTTTTTACGGCTCTATAGGCATCCAGACCGCAGCGGGTGGCCAGCAGGTTTTTGTTTTTAGCTAACAGCGCCCTGATGATTTCCGCCACCTGGCCGGGCTGTTTGCCCTGGCCAAAGACTACTTCCGGAAAACCAGTGCGCAGGTTGCGGTGATGGTCTACCTTGGCAAAGGTCAGGTCTTCAAAGGGCATGTCTTTTAGGAATGCAAGGGCTTCGTCAACAGATGCCTGGCCGTCTTTTACTTTTTGCAGCAGTTTATGTAAATATTCTTTATCCATTGCTCATCTCCCCGGCGGCTAATACTTCATTCATACTGCCGCTGCGAAAACCGGCCAAATCTATGGTGACATAATGAAAACCCAGGTTTTTCAGGGTTTGTTGCAGCTCTAGCCGCAAGGGTAAAGCGGTTAGGGCAGGAATATTGCCGGCGTCAACTTCAATGCGGGCAATATGACCGTGATGACGTACCCGTACGTCCCGGAAACCCTGGGATTTAATAAAGGCCTCGGCCTGTTCAACCTGGGCCAATTTGTCCGGGGTAATGCGGTGCCCATATGGGAACCGGGAAGAAAGGCAAGCCATAGTGGGCTTATCCCAAGTAGGTAAGTCAAGCTGTCGGGAAAGCGTCCGGATTTCCGGTTTGGTCAGGCCGACTTCCAGTAGCGGGCTGCGTACGCCGAGTTCCCGGCCGGCTTTCATGCCCGGTCGGAAATCTCCGGTATCGTCGGCATTGGCACCGTCCAGCACAAATTTTAAATTATTATCGGCGGCAATCCGCAGAAGTTTGGCGAAGAGTTCCTGCTTACAATAATAGCAGCGTTCCGGCGGGTTTTGCGCAAACCGTTCGTCAGCTAATTCCTCTGTGGTAATACACAGATGGCGAACTCCTATCCTGGCAGCGAGGGTACAAGCTTCATTAAATTCGGCCTGCGGGTATGTTTCGGAGCCGGCGGTCACCGCCAGGACTCTGTCTTTGAGGGTGTCAAAAGCAACCTGTAATAAAAATGTGCTGTCCACACCTCCGGAAAAGGCAACCAGCACAGCCTCCATTTCATTAAGCAGCCGTTTAAGTGCTAACAGCTTTTCTTCCACAGTAGGCACCATGTGTTCCTCCAGCTAAATAGTTTTTGCTTCGCGTCGCGAAGCTGTTATATTAGTGGTTTCATTGTAATATGTGCAATTTTCTTTGTCAACTTGACAGAAAACGACCATAGTTGAAAAAAACTTTTTAAGTAAGAGGAATTTAGTCAGCAGTGTTGAATTAAAATGTCAGGTTTTTATTCGAGGAGGACAGCAAATGCCAGCATTATTGCAGATTTTTGAAGACAGGGCCGCGCTTTTTGTCGGACTAAGCACATTTATTTCATTATTATCGTTATTTGTTTTATCATTTAATGTTTGGCGTACCGGCCGGCTTTTGAAGGGTTACCGCTTGTTAATGCGAGGTATGCAGGATAAAAATCTGGAGGAAATGTTGAATGCCCACCTGTCACGGGTTAAACTCGCTATGGAGCGGGTGGATGATATGGAGATAACATGCAAAAAACTGCAGTTAATGGCGGAAAAATCGCTGCAAAAAGTCGGTGTAGTGCGGTTTAATGCGTTTAATAATACGGGCAGTGATTTAAGTTTTGCGGTAGCGTTACTGGACTCAAAAGGTGATGGCGTGGTTGTAAGCACCATCTTTGGCCGGGACGAATCCCGCACTTATGCCAAACCGATTCAAAAGGGCGCATCTTCTTATAACCTTTCGGGGGAGGAAAAGGAGGCAGTGCGTAAGGCGCTGGGACAGTAAACGGTGTATAAAAGATTTCCTTCCGGACACAAATACTAACGGAGATAAAAACAGTGGGGCAATAAGCCGGGAGGATAAGACGTGACGATTACAGTGGCTGTTCAATCGGGACTTAGCCAAGTGGCCGGGAGGCTGACCGAACAAGGTTATCGGGTGGTTAGTATGGAAGATAGTATGGAACCTGTGGACGTGGTGGTTTATTCCGGTGTATCTGATGATTTGACTGTTTTTGATACTGTGGATTATTACGGGGACGGGGCTACCATGGGGGTTAGCAGCCCGTCGGGCGTCATGTTGGTAAATGCGCATAACATTACTTCAGACGACATTGTTTCACTGATTAACGGCAGGTTCGGCTGGATGGAGGAATAAGCATGCTTTTTCAGGATCGGCGGGATGCCGGGCAGCGTTTGGGGTTGGCACTGGCCAGATACCGGGAAGAGGATGTGCTGGTGTTGGGGATACCCCGCGGGGGCATGGTCGTGGCAGCGGAAGTAGCGAAAATACTGCGGGCACCGCTGGACTTGATTATACCGCGTAAAATTGGCGCGCCCAATAATCCGGAAGTGGCAATTGGCGCGTTAGCGCCGGATGGGACCATGATTTTAGATGAACGGATGATAGCCGTTTTGGGACTTACTGAAAAGGAAGTTTCCCGCCTGGCTGAGGAAGTTCGTTCTGAGATTGCCCGGCGGGCAGAAGCATACCGCGGTGGCCGGCCGGCCGAAGAGATGGCTGGCAAGGCAGTGATACTGGTTGATGACGGCATTGCTACCGGTTATACTATCCTGGCGGCTTTGCAGGGTATTAGAAAGGCCGGTCCGGCCAGGTTGGTGTTGGCGGTGCCGGTTGCACCTGCTGATACGGTACAGACTTTATCCCGTGAGGTTAATGAAATGGTTTGCCTGGAGAGTCCGGAGAATTTTTACGCAGTCGGACAGTATTATCTTCATTTTGACCAGACGGAAGATGTGGAGGTAATGGCCCTTTTAAGGGATAATATCGCCGGGCAATTTGCCGCAAAGATAAGGAGGTAGTACGTTAGCGTACAACCTCCTTTGTTTACTTTTCTTTTTTTATTTGTTTAAAGGGTGGGGTATTGGATGCATCCAATACAGTCCGCGCTTCGTTTAGGCTATCAACGTATTTTGAATAAAAAGTGGTTAGCTGTGCCCGGGAAAAATGTTACCGAAATAAAAAAACCCTCTAAGCGAGGGTGTGATGAAAAATGTTATAGCCTTGTAAAATTCCGTTGCTGATAGTTTTGGCCATCTTCATTACCAGATTTAGCCTTGTATTTTGCAGGACAAAATACTCCATGAAGCCGCCTACATTGACGATTCCGGTTATATGCAGGTCACCAACCGAGGGCAGTTGTTTATTTACACCGGCGCCCGGTTTTAACGGTCCGGCACCCAGGTTTAAATAACCAACGCTGTCAATGTTGCCGAGGCAAGCGTCAATGGCGACGATAAAAGGGTTGTCATATTTGCTGAGGGAATTTAAACATTCGTGCAGATTGCTGGCGTGCACCGGCTCATCCAGGGTGCCCCGCACTTCAAAACGGTTCGGATTGTGTTCCATCAGTTTACTGCCCACCAGTGGCCCGAGGCAGTCACCGGTAGACCGGTCGGTGCCGATGCAGACGATAACTTTCCTTCTGTTGGCAGGCAAGTAAAGCTTTGCCAGGTGCAGGGCAAAGCAATGACTAAAATTCTTGACCGCATCCGTTTCATCCACATGAATCTTATAGGGACTAACGGGCGGTGTTTTTTTATGCTGCGGTTCAAATAAAGGCATAAACAGCCCCCAGTTTTTTTATAAGATGAAAGCAACACTTCCAAGATATTATATGAAAAAGCCTGCAGTAATATACTTGCCAGGTGGTATTATTAGCCATAAAAAAGCTGAAGCAAAAAGGAATTTCGGGTGTCGTTGTCGAAAAAATACACCCATGGGACGGGGGAATACAGGTGAATTATTTAACACGCAGAGAGTTTTTAAAACTGTGCGCCGGCACCGCTACCGCCTTGGGCGTAGCAGGGGCCGGTTGGCCTGGCCTGGCTGCTGCCGTAGGGACGGTAGCCGGCGGCACCCCACCGGTGCTCTGGATAAAGGGGTCCGGCTGTGATGGCTGCTCTGTTTCGATGATGAATACGGCGGCCCCGGGATTAAGGGAAATGCTTGCAGATTTGGTTCAGATGGCTTGGCACCCTGGTTTTATAAGCGGCGGCGGGGCGAACCTGGTAGCAGAATTGCTGCAGTTGGCTGATAATAATAAAGATAAATTTATATTGGTGGTAGAAGGTGCCATTCCAAAAGGTGCAGACGGCCGTTTTCATATTATGGGAAAAACGGCGGACGGACGGACAGTCACTTTTGTGGAACTGGTCCGGCGGTTAGGCCAACAGGCCCGGCTCGTTCTGGCTGTAGGCTCCTGTGCAGCTTTTGGCGGGCTCCATACAGCCGGGTCTAACCCGATGGGGTTTGTGGGCGTGGAAAAAGTTACAGCTGCCGAAAAAGTGGTCAATATACCCGGCTGCCCGGCGCATCCGGATTGGATGGTGGCGACCTTGCTGCATGCAGTATTATATGGTAAACCGGAGGTTGATGACTTTGGCCGGCCGCAGGTTTTTTACGGCAGCCTGATTCATAACATCTGTCCGCGCCGCCAGTATTTTGACAACAGTATCTTTGCCGAAAATTTCGGTGAGGAGGGTTGTCTGTTGGAAATTGGTTGTAAGGGGCCGCTAACCCACGGAGATTGCCCCATCAGGTTATGGAACCGGGGCCGCAATTGGTGCGTAGGCGGAGAAGGGCCTTGCATCGGGTGTACCGAGCCCAGTTTTCCCCGGCTGATGATGCCTTTTTTTGCGCGTATGCCTGAAATTTCGGGGCCGGGGATTCAGTCAACGGCAGATACCATTGGTATTACCTTAGGGGTCGCCACCGGGGTGGGGCTGGCTGCCCATTTGGCTGGGAATATTCTTACCGGGCGAGTCGGACCTGGCAGGAACAAAGCTGAGGACAAGGCCTCAGACAAGGCCTCAGACAAGGCGGTTGACAAGGGCGGTGAAGCCTGATGGGCGAATGGATAATGCTGCACCCTATTCCCCGGGAAAATGTGCCTTATGCGCTGGAGGTGGAAATCGAGGGGGGCAGGGTCATTAACGCTAGGTGCGGGGCTGCTGCTCTTTGGGGTTTAGAGGCGGTATTGGCTGGCAAAGAGCCTTTTGACGCACTGCAGGTGGTGCAACGGACGCATGCCCTTGCCGGGGTGTCCCATGCTATAGCGGCGGCAGTGGGTCTGGAAACGCTGTTGGGGATTGTCCCGCCGGCTAATGGCCGTTTGTTGCGTAATGTTTTGCAAGGGCTGGAATTTATTTATGCGCATGTGTTTCATTTTTACCAAGGGGTACTGCCTGATTTTATAAATATTAAAGGCCTGGCGGTGCCTGCAGAGAAGCTGCCGCCGGTGACCGGCAAGGCGCTGCGTGAGCATTATTGGCAGTCTTTTGAAGTGCTGGCCGGCATACATCAAACAATGTCCATATTTGGCGGAAAAATGCCATATATGTTAAGTGTTGTACCGGGAGGAGTAGCTGTACGGCCGGATTACCAAAAAATATTTGAAATGGCATCCCGGTGGAAGTTTGTAGAAAGTTTTGTCCGGGATGTATATGTGCCTGATATCGAAACATTGTATGCCGCATATCGGGAATATGGCGGTATCGGAGCCGGAGCACGGCGGTTGTTGGCGATGGGCGCTTTTCCGCTGCAGGGCGAACAGGCGGAGCGGCAACAAATGCTCTTTCCGGCCGGGGTTTTGCCCGCTGCCACAGCTATTGCGCCAGAGATGAAAAATCTTACCCAGGATATGTCTTATGCCTGGTTTGCCGGTGGTGCCGGCGCGCCGGGCGCGTTGCCGGCCGTAGAAATAAAAAACGGTGCGTATTCCTGGTTGCCGGCCCTGAATTATAAAGGTCAGCGCTATGAAACCGGTCCTTTGGCCAGGATGATTGTGGCCGGAGAAGAAAAAACTGTCCGCATGGGCGAAGCAGCGTTTTCCGTAATGGGCCGGCACCTGGCTAGAGGTTATGAATGTTTGTGGCTGGCGGATAAAATGAAAACCTGGATTGACGGGTTGCAGTCCGGAAAGCCCGCTGTTGCCGGCAAATTCAAGGTGCCGCAGGAAGGCTCAGGCTGGTCGGTGACGGAAAGTCCCGCCGGTGCTGTGGCGCACCGTTTTCATATAAAGGCCGGGAGGATTGAATTTTATCGTGTTTTGGGGGCGGCAGCCTGGAATCTTGCACCCAGGGACGGCGGTGACAACAAAGGTCCTTTGGAAGAGGCGCTTACCGGTACGCCGGTAGCTAACCCGGGACTACCGGCAGAGGTGCTGCGGGTAGTCAGGGCCTTTACCTGATATGTATGACAGAGGGGGATGTCTGATGGCCCGGGAAATACTTTATCATACTTTGCCGGCGCGGATCCTGCACTGGGTTAATGCGGTATCTATCGGCATACTGACCCTGACCGGTTTTTATATCCATTGGCCGACGGGGTTCGGGATATTTTCAAGCATGGATACGGCACGTAAACTGCATTTCATTTTTATGTATGTTGTGTTTTATGGAGTGCTGATAAGGGTATATTATACCCGGGTGTCGGGCGATTATAGGGACATTATGTTCCGGCCGGCCGACCTAAAGGGCTTGCCGGTGCTGGCCAGATACTATTTTTTTCTGACCAAGAATCTCCCTGATTTTGGCAAATATAACCCCGGCCAAAAAGTGATGTACACGGGCTGGGCGGTGTTGGTGGCGGTACAGGCCGTAACCGGCTTTATTCTTTATTGGCCAACGGCTTTCGCGGGGCTGGCGGAAGCACTGGGCGGGGTGATGGCAATGCGCCTGGTACACTATCTGGTTACCTGGATTTTTGTTGTTACTGTGACTTTACATGTGTATCTGAGTTTACTTGGCGGGTTGACGGTGCTGAAATCGATTTTTACCGGTTTTATGCCTGCCGGGGTACATATGCAGCCCGATTCCGATAGTGAAGCAGATCAGCCGGTGCCGCTGCAAGGGGGAGTTAAGTCTGATGCATGAGATGTCTCTTATGGCCAGTATTTTTGATATTGTTACCCAGAACCTGGCGGCCTATCCCGGGGTCAGGGTGCTGCAGGTAAGGTTGGTGGTGGGAGCCATGACCAATGTGGTGCCTGACGCCATGCAATTGGCTTTTGAGGCGATGAGCAGGGGCACGCCGGTGGAGGGTGCGGTTCTGCTCATTGAGGAAGTGCCTTTAACTGCACGTTGTGGTGCTTGTGGGTGGCAGGGGGAACTGGCCGTACACAGGCTTCTTTGTCCTGCCTGTTCAGCGTTGCAATTAGAGGTTTTGTCCGGTCGGGAACTTTATGTGGACAGTTTGGAGGTTGAGTGATGGAAATAAAAATCGGCTCAGGTATTCTGGACATTAATGAGGCGACGGCGGCCAGCAACCGGCAGGTTTTTGAGCGGAGTGGCGTTTTGGCAGTTAATGTCATGGGTTCACCGGGAGCAGGCAAAACAACGGTATTGGAAAAAACCATTGATTTATTGCAGGGCCGGCTGCGGCTGGCGGTAATCGAGGGAGATATTTACACCTCCAAAGATGCCGAGCGGATTGAACGGCACGGCATCCCGGTGCGGCAGATTAATACCGGTGGTGCCTGTCACCTGGACGCCCGGATGGTGGAAAAGGCCCTGGCGCATTTTGATTTTGCCGGTATTGATTTAATGATCATAGAAAATGTCGGTAATTTGGTTTGCCCGGTGGAGTTTAATCTTGGCGAGCATTATAAAATAGCGGTTTTAAGCATTACTGAGGGTGATGATAAGCCATTAAAATACCCGTTGATTTTTAAAGAGTCGGCGGCGGTGGTGCTGAATAAAATCGATTTGCTGGATTTCACGGATGTAAATATGCAGAATTTGCAAAAAGATATTTTAAGTATTAACCCGGAAATAAAGATTTTCCTGGTATCTGCGCGGACTGGGGCCGGTTTGGACGCGTGGGCCGGCTGGCTGGCCGAGTTGGCCGAGTTGGCCGAGTTGGCCGAGCTGGCAGGGCGCCCGGGGCGGGAGTCCCGAGAATGAATGTAGTTGATATTATTATCCTGGCAGTTTTGAGCTGGGCAGTAATAAGAGGATACAAAAAAGGGTTGGCTGCCAGTTTTGCCAGGTTGGCAGGATATTTTTTCGGTCTGGTGGCGGCCGTGTTTTTAAGTGCACCGCTGGCCGGCTGGCTGGACGGCACTTTTAATCTGGCTAAGGGGCTGACCCCCTGGCTGCATGACAGGTTAGCCTTGCCGGCGGCGGCAAATACCGCTAAGATTTCGCAGCTGCCATTCGATAAGGCGGCTCAAATCATAAAAAACTATGACCTGCCGGACTCATTTAAAAATATCATGTTAAATTATATTGATGAAATAGCTAAAATGCCGGTCATGCTTGGCATTAATAACCTCAGTGAGGCAGTCGCCCATCTTGTCGGTTCTTTTATGCTTACTGCGGCGGCTTTTCTGGTAATTTACGGCGTGGTGTCTTTGTTAATCGGCAAAGTCATACCCAGCTATCTGCTTAAAGCCGGCCCCCGCCCGGTCAAAAAGCTTGATCACTTGGCCGGGGCTATCCTGGGTGGGGCTGGTGCAACGATAAGCGTTGCTGTGACTATTGGGGTGATTATGCCGGTTTTTTCCATCGGGCTGTTTAAGAGCAAGGGCTCCGTATTATCAGCCGTGGCTGTGCTGCTACAGGAATCAAAAATTGCCAACATGTTTATGCAAACCGTATTACGGCTAATTACCTGATAAAAATAGGGATGCGCGGCCATACTAAGGCATATTATGATTTGGAGGTTACCATGGATAAGGATGGCAAGAGTTTGGGCAAGAAGCTTAAAGAGCAATTGGGTTTTGACCAGCAACTGGTATGGGACCGGCTTTCTCCTGCGGAGCGGGAAGAAATGTTCAGGTTTGCGGAAGATTATAAGATGTTTTTGAATGCGGCGAAAACGGAGCGGGAGTCGGTACGGGAAATTGTCCGGCAGGCGGAGGAAGCCGGTTTTGTGTCGCTGGAAGAAGTTTTGCATAAGGGGAAGAAAATTCGCCCCGGGAATAAAGTTTACACCCAAAATAGGAACAAAAATGTGGCCCTGGCGGTTATCGGTAAAGAGCCGATGTGGCATGGCATTAACATTATTGGCGCCCATGTGGATGCGCCGCGCCTGGATATAAAGCCAAATCCGCTGTATGAGGAACAGCACCTGGCCTTGATGAAGACCCATTATTATGGTGGTATTAAAAAATATCAGTGGCCCGCCGTGGCACTGGCTATGCATGGGGTGGTAATCAGGGAAAACGGGGAGCGGGTGGATATTGCCCTGGGTGAAGCTCCGGACGACCCGGTCTTTACTATCAGTGACCTGCTGCCGCATTTGGCCAAGGAGCAAATGGATAAAAAACTGGGTGAGGCGATTACCGGCGAAGGCTTGAATATCATGGTCGGGGGTCTGCCGCTGGATGATAAGGAAACCAAGGACCGTGTCAAACTGGCTGTTCTGGAAATGCTAAATAAAAAGTACGGTATTGTGGAAGAAGATTTTATCAGCGCCGAACTGGAACTAGTGCCGGCCGGACCGGCGCGGGATGTTGGTTTCGACCGTAGTCTGGTGGGTGGCTATGGCCAGGATGACCGGGTTTGCGCCTACACTTCGCTGCGCGCCTTAATGAATCTTACCGTTCCTGCGCGTACGGCGATTGCCCTGTTTGTGGACAAGGAGGAAACCGGTAGTACCGGGAATACAGGGATGCGCTCCCGTTTTTTTGAAAACACCATTGCGGAATTGCTGTACTTGGCGGCCGGTGATTACAATGAAATCTATTGCCGGCGGGCGATGTCCAATTCAGTTGCTTTGTCAGCCGATGTTAGTGCAGCAATGGATCCCAATTATGAAGGGGTGCTGGATAAATATAATGCGGCCAGGCTCGGCGCCGGCGTCGTGATTACCAAGTATACCGGCTCCGGTGGAAAAAGCTCCACCAGTGATGCTAATGCTGAGTTTGTAGCTGCGGTACGGCAGGTTTTCAACCAGCACAAAATTGTTTGGCAGACTGGCGAACTGGGAAAAGTGGACGGTGGTGGCGGCGGTACTATTGCCCAGTATATTGCCCGTTACGATATGGATGTGCTGGATTGCGGGGTTGCGCTGTTGAGCATGCACTCCCCGTTGGAGGTGGCTCATAAGGCCGATATTTATATGTGTTATAAAGCTTACCAGGCTTTTTACGAAGGGATGCTGAAAAACCCGCTATAGCGGGAGGATTTTTGCGGGGGCAGGTAGTTTCTACCATGCCCCCGCGCTTTTTAAGGGGGTTAGGGCAGGATTTGGCAGGGGCGGCGCCGAAATAAAACTTAACTTTAGCGGTGGAAGTGTGTGACTGTTTGTGATTTTGGTCGGAGGAGGGTGCGGCTTTGGAATATATTGCGGCAGTGATATTATTGGCCGGGGTAGCTGTTTGGTGGTACCGGCACAAAAGGGATTTGGCTGCTACTGCGGACCGGGATAGTACCGGCGAAAAGGTATTAGCCGATTTGGAGCGTGGGGTGCCGGAACAGTTTTTGGCCGCTATCAGGAAATCGGATATGGCTACTGTTGACCTGGTAATTGACAGTCTTGACGGGTACGGTGCGGAAGTCCGGGGCCGGGTAGTGCAGTTACTGGAGCAGGAGGGCTTGGTGGATGGGTATATTATGGCTCTCCGCGGCAAAGATGTTGAGCAGAAGAAGGCCGCTGTCCGGAAGCTGGCCATGTTAGGGTCGACACAGGCGGTGATGCCGTTGGTGGAAGCCATTGCTGATAAAAATGAGGAAGTTCGGCTGCTGGCTGCCGGGGCCCTCAAGCGGATTAAGGATCCGGCTGGCATTGGCCCTCTGATTAAAGCGTTAAAGGAGCCTATGAAATGGCTGCCCGCCAGGATTGCCGAGGTGCTGGTGGCACTGGGACCGCTTGCTGTGCCGGCATTGTTGGCCGCATTGCATGACCCGGACCCGGAGTATAAAAGTTATATTATTGAAATTCTCGGAGAGATTGGCGATAGGGGTTGTTTAAGCCGTTTGGTGGAAGTTATGCAAGATGAAAATGCAGCGGTGCGGGTGAAGGCCGTGGCGGCAATGGGCAATTTTGGCGGCGATGTCGTGGAACCGCTGCTTGCGGCGTTAATGGACAGCGACAAAAAAGTGCGGAGCCAGACGGTGCTGGCATTGCGGCGTATCGCTGACCCGGCGGCTGCGGCGGGACTGGCCGGGGCTACGGGTGACCCGGATAAGTTTGTGCGTACTAATGCTGTGGAGGCCCTAGGCAGGCTGGGCGACGCGGGTATGGCAGCGTTACAGCAAATTGCCGGTAATCATACACACCCGGAAAAAGACCGGGCGGCAGCTGTTTTGAAGCAGCAGGGTGTCAAAAAGCAGGCAAAGGTTAATATTCTATATGAGTAGTTTTCCCGGCTGCACCGGTCGGGCATTAAGGGGCCAATTTGTGCCGGGGACTTTGATAGGGGGATAAAATGAACACTTTTATTAGTGAGCTTTTAAAATGGCCTGTGTTTGCGGAGCATTTACTGCCTGTAGCCGGTTACCTGACGATGGCTTTTATAGGGATTAAGATTGGTGATTTTATAATTAATAAAATTTTCCAGCCCCGGGAAAAACTTTATTTTGACGAGCGGCGGATCAATACACTGCGCACATTGCTGCGCAGCGTGTTAAGATATGGGGCATACTTTATTTTGGTCTTTATGATTCTGAATAATGTTACCAAGGGTGATGTCAAAGGGTTTCTGGCCGGTGCCGGGATTATCGGTGTAGCGCTGGGTTTCGGCGCGCAAAGTCTGGTCAGAGACGTTATTACCGGATTTTTTATTTTGTTTGAAAACCAGTATGCCGTAGGTGAATACGTGACTATAGGAAACAGTAATTTATCAGGCTTTGTAGAGGAAATGGAGCTCCGGGTAACCAAACTCCGGGACTGGGGTGGTGAGGTGCATTTTATTCCCAACGGCCAGGTTACTACAGTTACCAATTTCAGTAGGGGCAGTATGCGGGCGCTGGTGGACATAAGCATTGCTTACGAAGAAGATATTGAGCAGGCCATGACCGTTATGAAGACTGTTGCCGTTGAGCTGGCGGCAGATTTAAAAGAGGTTTTGGTAGAAGGGCCGGAAGTTCTGGGTGTGGTGGCCTTGGGTCCTTCGGAAGTGGTTATCCGGACCATTGCCAAAACCAAGCCGATGGAACAATGGGCAGTGGAGAGGGAATTGCGGAAACGGTTTAAAGAGGCTTTTGACCGGGCGGGGATTGAGATTCCTTATCCGAAAACGGTGATGATTACGCCGCTTAACAACAATGCGTCAGGCCTGGCTAATAGCGGTGAAAAGCTGAAGGCACCTCAATAATAGGGGGAATAGTTGTGGCACACAAGTTTATGGTTGGTGATATAGTCAAAATGCGTAAAACCCATCCCTGTGGCAGTGACCAGTGGGAAGTAATGCGCACCGGCATGGATTTCCGTATAAAATGCCTGGGCTGTGGGCGGCAGGTGATGCTGCCCCGGCCCAAATTTGAAAAAGGCGTGAAAAAGGTGTTGGTAGCGGCCGGCAGTGACCTTTATCCTCATGGCACTAAATAAAATTGCTGGAGATATATAAAGCTAATATGTTATAATTTCCAAGGTGAAGTATATACCGAAAGGATGAAGTATAAATGCAACTTGGTATTGTAGGACTGCCTAATGTCGGCAAGTCCACTTTGTTTAACGCGATTACCCGGGCCGGTGCGGAAGCCGCCAATTATCCTTTTTGCACGATAGACCCCAATATCGGGGTGGTAGAAGTTCCTGAGCCGCGCCTGGACAAGCTGGCCGAGATGGTCAAACCACAGCGGGTGGTGCCTACTGTTACCGAATTTGTGGATATTGCCGGCCTGGTGCGGGGAGCCAGCAAAGGTGAGGGTTTGGGGAACAAGTTTCTTTCCCATATCCGGGAAGTGGACGCTATTGTACATGTGGTGCGCTGTTTCCGGGATCAAAACGTAACTCATGTAGAGGGTGATATCGGGCCTTTGCGGGATATTGAAACCATCAACATGGAATTAATCCTGGCGGATATGGATACTATTGAACGCCGGATTGACCGAACACGGAAAATGCTGAAGACCCATGACAAAAAAATTGCCGCGGAACTACAGCTTCAGGAACAGATTCAAGCTACGCTGGATGCCGGAAGGCCGGTACGGGGGATGGAGCTGACGGAAGAAGCTAAAGAACTGCTTAAAGAATATAATCTGCTTACTGCCAAGCCGGTATTATATGCAGCTAACGTGGGCGAGGAAGATCTGCCGGATGCTGCCGGAAATTCTATGGTGGTCGAGGTAAAGGGGCTGGCCGCCAAGGAAAATGCCGAAGTAATTGTGGTTTGCGCCAAAATCGAAGCTGAAATTGCTGAACTCGCTGATGATGAGCGCGAGGCGTTCCTGGCCGACCTTGGCCTTACCGAATCAGGTCTGGACAGGTTGGTCAGGTCCGGCTATATATTGCTCGGCCTAATGACTTTTTTTACGGCCGGTCCTCAGGAGGTGCGGGCCTGGACAATAAAAAAAGGCACCAAGGCATCTCAGGCCGCCGGAAAGATTCATTCGGACATTGAGCGGGGTTTTATCCGCGCGGAAACAGTTTCTTATGCTGACCTGACTGCTTGCGGTTCGCAATTGGCGGCCAAAGAAAAGGGGCTGGTACGGTTAGAAGGGAAAGAATATATGATGCAGGACGGCGATGTGGTATATTTCCGGTTTAACGTTTAAAAACTATTTTAAAAAACTATTGACAAAACAGTTTTTTGAGAATAAAATAATACTCAACAAACAATCCCAAGTAAACAAACTAAAATACTCGGAAATGATTCTGGTGAAGCTGCCGCAAATATTTTCATAATAAGATTGAAAAACTATATAAGTAAATTTTAAGGAGGCGGATAATAATGAGTGAAGAAAAAGTATACCAGCCGGAAACCCTGGCCCTGCATGCGGGGCAAAAGCCTGATCCAACTACTAATTCAAGAGCAGTCCCGATTTATCAGACATCATCCTATGTATTTAATGATACTGACCATGCTGCCCGGCTTTTTGGCCTGCAGGAGTTTGGTAACATCTATACTCGGATTATGAACCCGACCAACGATGTGTTTGAGCAGCGGGTAGCGGCTCTGGAAGGAGGCGTAGCTGCATTGGCGGTGGCTTCCGGTCAGTCGGCCATTACTTTGGCTTTATTAACCCTGGCGCATTCCGGTGATGAAATTGTCTCTGCAGCAAGTTTATATGGTGGTACATACAATCTTTTCCATTACACCCTGCGAAATCTGGGAATTACCGTAAAGTTTGTTGATCCGGCCGATCCGGAGAACTTCCGGGCAGCGATTACCCCGAAGACCAAGGCGATTTTTGCCGAGACCTTAGGTAACCCGAAGTTGGATACCCTGGATATTGAGGCAGTAGCCAAAATTGCTCATGAGAACGATATTCCTCTGATTATTGACAATACAATTACTTCCCCGTACCTGGTAACTCCCATTGCTCACGGTGCCGATATTGTCGTTCATTCAGCTACCAAGTTTATTGGCGGCCACGGCACTTCCATTGGCGGTGTGATTGTTGATTCCGGTAATTTTAACTGGGGCAACGGAAAATTTCCGCAGCTCAGTGAACCGGACCCGAGTTATCACGGGGTGAATTTCTGGGAAGCGCTGGGCAAAATAGCTTATATTATCAAAGTGCGGGTGCAGTTGCTGCGTGATGTCGGACCAGCCTTAAGTCCGTTTAACTCCTTCTTGTTTTTGCAGGGGTTGGAGACCCTGCACTTACGGATGGAGCGGCATAGTGAGAACGCATTAAAAGTGGCTGAGTACCTTGCGCAGCATCCGAAAGTTTCCTGGGTTAATTACCCCGGATTACCTGGACATCCCTCCTTTGAGGTGGCCCAAAAATACCATAAAAAAGGTCTTTATGGTGCCGTTCTTGGTTTTGGGATTAAGGGCGGCGTAGCTGAAGGCAAAAAATTCATTGACCACCTAGAACTGCATTCTCTGCTGGCTAATATAGGTGATGCCAAGTCGCTGGTAATTCACCCGGCATCAACCACCCATCAGCAGTTAAGCCCTGAAGAGCAGTTGGCAACGGGAGTTACCCCTGATTTTATCCGGTTGTCTGTCGGTTTGGAAAATATCAATGACATTATCGCTGATCTGGATCAGGCACTGGCCAAGATCTAACTAACAATGGAACACCTTGTAAGTTTCTTGGTCAACGGCAGAACCCTCAGAGGGACCCGCCACAGTCCGGCGGGTGGGAACAGGCAATGCCCGGCG
>CAZWUW010000007.1:0-54833 GCA_964636895.1 uncultured Eubacteriales bacterium | reverse complement strand
GGTCCGAGATGGAAATAGTCTCCAGTCCTCTGGCCAGAGCCGCCTCAACGTTCTCCCTGACCGTACCGCGGCCGTCACTGTATATGGTATGGGTATGATAGTCAGCAAAAAAATCCATTTCAGGTGTACCTCATAATAAACTTAATTCCTGCAGGGCCACAGCGCCGGCACCAATGCTGCCGGCATCATTACCCAGTTGGGCCGGTTCGATTTTTACCGCCCGCGCGGCTGCATGCAAAGTATTGGCCAGGACTGTTTCCCGCAGCGGTTTAAACAGCAGGTCACCGGCCCGGGAAACACCGCCGCCGATAACTACCATATCCGGGTTAAGCATATTGATTAAATTCGCAATACCCAAGCCCAAATAATAAGTCATCTGCTGAATAATCTCCAGAGCAACGGCATCACCCTTCGCCGCTGCCGCAAATACATCCTTGGCAGCCGGATTTGCCAGCCCTGCCAAGCTGGTTGCCCGCCCCATATCTATGGCCAGCCGCGCCTGACGCGCCAGCGCCGGTGCTGCTGTAAAAGTTTCCAGACAACCCCGGTTGCCGCAATTGCATTGCGGACCATCCGGCAATATCACCGTATGACCGATTTCCCCGGCGCTGCCACTGGCACCCCGGTATAACCGGCCATTAATTATAATACCGCCGCCAATACCGGTGCCAATAGTGATAGCAACCATGTTCAGCGCTGTACGGCCGGCCCCGCACCACTTTTCACCTAAAGCCGCAGCATTGCCGTCATTTTCCAAATACATTGGGAAATCCAAGGCCGCCTTGAGCATTGGAATCAGGGGTACATTGCGCCAACGTAGGTTAGGCGCAAAAATTACTGAGCCGTTGGACTGATCAGGTTGACCAGGCACACCTATACCCATGCCGACCACTTCCTGCCGGCGGTCCTTCATAAGAATCCTGGCCACCTGGACTATCCGGTCGGCCACGACTTCCGACCCACCGTTGGCCAGAGTTGCGATTTCGTATTTTTCGATTATGCTGCCTTGAAAATCGAGCAGGGCACCTTTGATGTTGGTGCCTCCCAGGTCAATGCCGAGAACATATCCGGCTTTTGCCTCCATGCCGCTCCCCCTAACCTTCCCTTGCCTGACGACGGCCGGCCAGATACCGGCAAATACGGTCTACGGAAGTGTTAATAACCTGAGCATCTTGTATCCCGGCCTGGCGCAGCATTTCCAAGGCAGCTTCAAAGCTGCCCACATCACCGGCCATGTGCGCATCAGAGCCTACCGTCACCAATGCGCCGCGTTCAGCCAACAAGCCGGCAATTTGAGCACAGTTTTTATTGCTGCCGGACCGACTGCCGCAAAGAGAACTGTTGTTAATTTCCAGCGCTACCCCATATTCCACCGCCGCCTGCACCACAGTTTCATAATCCACAGGAAAATCCGGATTACCGGGGTGGACAATAATATCCACATAAGGGTTTTTTATCGCGCTAACCATGGCCCTGGTGTATTTATCCCGGTTCGCCACCGGATAACAGGCGACATGCAAACCGGCCAGCACAATATCCATTTTGCTCAGATAATAATTATTTAAATCAAGTTTTCCCGCTTCATCAATAATATTGGCTTCCACCCCTTTTAACAGGGTAACACCAAACATTTCCGCCGGCCAAACCCGCTGGTTGCCAAAATAATACGGGTGCGGTCCATCCGGCATAGCCGGCCCATGATCGGTAACTGCTACCAGCTCCAGCCCTTTTGCAGCGGCAGCCTGCAGAATTTCCGTAATTGTACTGTAAGCATGGCCACTGCCAATTGAATGGACATGCAAGTCTGCTACCAGTCTTATTTTTGCTCACCTCTCCCTAACCCGTTCTATTCAACCTTCGCTAACAGAAACCTCGGTAATGCCGCTTACCTTGTCCTGCCAACGTCACCACAACCGGAACAAAAAGATACCCTATCGCCGCCCGCGGCGATAGCCCGCCCGGCACCGAAATTACCGGCACACCGGCATACTCCCTTGGGTGGATTAAATTCCTGCGCTATGCGCAGGGCTTCACCGCACTGTTCCGGCAAATTCCACAAGGCCTGCAGCATCCCTCTGGGGTCGCCGGCCGCAATCATGGCCGCATCGTCCAAATCCACTTGTTGTTCAGGATATGCGGCTTGGCTCACAAAATTTCCCTCCATCCAACGGCTTCCCCGGCCCTGTTTCCAGCACATCCTCAACATAAGCCCGCAGTACCTCGGCTACGCCCCAGGCCTGGGCGAAACAGCCCCGCGCCTTATGCGGCGGGTCACCGTCATAAATTTCGGAAATTGAATTAAGCCCGTGCTCCGACAAGTGCGCCTTAAATGGGGCAACAAAACGCTCGGCCACTTCCCGACTGGCCGGTGAATAATCATTAACTTTACGAAAGGCCGTAATAAACTGACCAATTAGCCAGCTCCAGCCGGTACCCTGATGATAGGCCGCATCCCTGGCCACCACATCACCCCGGTACACCCCCCGGTAACCTGGCTGGTCCGTCGCCAAGCTGCGCAACCCGTAAGAAAAATATAACTCACGCCAAACCGTATTTACCACTGCCATTTCCTTGGAATGGTCCAGCATGGTAAAAGGCAAGGCCACTGCAATAATCTGGTTGGGCCGGACAGCATCGTCCGCGGTTTCCTGAATCACGTCATAAAGACATCTCTGCGCCGGATTCCAGAATTCCCGGACAAAACTCCGCCGCACCTTGTCAGCCAGGGTACTGTATCTGGCCTTATCTGCGCCATAGGCTTTGGCCAGACCGGCCATGACCTGCAAAGCATTATACCATAAAGCATTAATCTCTACTGCTTTACCCTGCCTGGGGGTCACTACCCAGTCCCCCACCTTGGCATCCATCCAGGTCAGTTGGGTGCCTGCTGCGCCGGCATAAATCAGCCCGTCGGAATCCATGCCGATATTAAAATGAGTACCTGTCCGGTATGCTTCAATAATCTTTTCCAATACCGGAAAAACCAGGTTGCGGATAAAGTCATGGTCTCCGGTATATTGCAGATATTTATAAACCGCGTGAAAAAACCATAACGAAGCATCAACTGTATTATATAAAGGCTCGCCCCCCTCATCAGGGAACATGTTAGGAATTAGCCCGTCTTTACAATAGCGGGCAAAAGTCTGAATTATTTCTTTCGCTTCCCCGAATCGGCGGGTGACCAGAGTAAGTCCCGGCAAAGCAATCATAGTATCACGGCCCCAGTCGGTAAACCAGGGATAGCCGGCAATTATACTCTTTGTGCCGGTAGACTGACGCTGCACAATAAAAGCATCAGCAGCTACTACCAGGCGTTTCACAAAATCCTGCTGATAACCGGCCTGTTCCACCAACTGAGCCAGCCGGCGTTCCGCGCTGATTTGCAGCAGCAGGGGGTTTTTCATTTTTTCTGTTTCCGTACTGGCAATAATGCCAAAACTCCCGCCATCAGTCAGTTCAATTTCAAAACACCCTGGCACATAATGATCCTCCCACGGATCCAGGCCACGTTCCGCCTCCAGCGGATAATAAAGACCCTCAAACCAGTTACCGGCACCGGCGGCATAGCTGGCCCGGTCAGAATAAATTTGCAGCTTGGGCGCTCCGGCATATGGTTCAATGATGACGCCCATTTCCTCCGCCTGCCGGTAAAAAGGCCAGTCGTTTTTGCGGACTGTATGGTGGTAATGCCGGCAGTTGATAAATGGCGTAATTTGCATTGCCACAGATTTATCCGGGCTGCCGAAGAAAGTATACCGCACTACGGTGGTATTAGACCCCGGCACCATAAAAACAACCTTTTCCAAAAACATCCCCCGGACAGAATATGTATAGGTGGGAAAGGGATTTAACTCAAACTTATGAAGATGTAAATACCCCTCCGGATAAACACCGTTGCCGGTCCGGTTGGTTCCCAGTTGATATTCCCGGCCATCTACATAAAGAGTCTCATCCAGTTTAGCCAGCAATAGCGTACGCTCCCCGGGCGGCTTTAAAGCCGCGAACAGTAAACCGTGATACTTACTAGTATTGGCCCCGGTTGGCGTCGAGGAGGCAAAACCGCCTAAACCGTTTGTCACCACCCATTGTTTTTCCTCAGTTAAATTATAATCACCCAGAATACCGCGTCCAAAAATCATAATATCACCTCAACCAGCCTTTTGTCCGCATCTCCACCACCGTTAAAATATACATCGCATGTGACCAGGTCAGGGGGATAACCCAGTTAGGTTTACCGGTATCTTTATCCACCTGCTCCGGCAGGTAGCCCAGATTGGTTTGATGTTCCTGTACCCATTTAAAATACAACTCAGCCGGCGCCTTATTACCGGCAGCTATATGATACAAGGCCAACCAAAGGGTAGTGATAATCCAGGGGTTACCCCCGATATAATGGTCATTCTCATATCTTTTAATACCACCCGTTACCGGTGAAGTCAGCAATCTCTCAATCGCCTCCACGGTCTTTAAAACCCGCGGGTCGTGCGGTGAAATAATACCATAAGGATAAACCAATCCCAGTAAACTAGTGTCAACCACTTCATCGGCCCAGACATAGTACCCCCGGCATCCCTTGCCGCCTTCCGTAATACCAACTTTTTTGCCGGCGTTCATGTGCCAGCAGTACTCATCATGATTAACCTTTTTCATCACGGTACGCAGAAAACGACCCTGCTCCTCGCTCCAGGAACTCTTGTCAATTCCTTTTATTATCTCTCCGGCCGCCTGCTCCCACTCAGCAGCCAAGCTGTCCCGGCCCTGACGGGCGGCCAGTTCCGCGGCACCCCGCAGGCCTGCAACAACCGCCGCTGCAGAATATGCATGTTCCCCTACCCGCTCTTCCCATAAATCAAAAGACGGCGCAGGCAAACCGGTATGCGGGTCTATATTATCACACAGGTAACTTGCCCCCCGCTCCAAAGCCGGCCAGATATCCCGCAAAAAACCGTCATCTAGGGTCTGCAGGTAATGCTGCCACATCCCCCAAAGCACTGAGCCGGTTTCATCAATCTGATGACCCCAGCTCGGCCCCAAAAAGCCGGTACTGTCATACCGCTGCAGCCAGGAACCGTTATCAGCCTGAGCTATCAGGCACCAGCGATAAAAATCGGCGCTAAAGTCGGCAAAACCCGCCCGGCCCATAGCATAAGCCACAATGACCCCATCCCGGGGCCAGCAATAACCATAACCGCCGCACTTGGTATAATGCTCATCAATTTCCGGTGCCGCTATAACGGCGCCGGTTTCATCAGTCAACAGCCGGCAAACCGCCAAAGACCGCCGATAAAGCCCATCGTCGGCGTTTTCCTGTACCGATGCCCAAAATCGCGACCAATAATCCAGTGTTTGCTGTAAAAGCTGCCGGTGCCCGGTCTTCCTGAATGTTTCCAGGTTTTCCAGCGCAATCTCAATACGTTTTCCGGCAGACAGGAATACCGTTAATTCTATAGTTTGATTACCCGCCAAATTATCAATATGCCAGACTAAACAACCGTCAGCACTCATATTATTGGGCGCACCGCTCAACTCACCGTCGCCCGCATCATGCAAAGCATCGCCGCATTGATAACCGGCCGTTGGCTGAGTTGCCCCAATACCGAAAGCATAACCGTGCCGATAATGCAGCAGCGCATCGGCAGAGGGATGATAAAGCACCGCGTTTCCCGCAGCATGACTATCCAGGTGCATAGATGAAAAATACAAAAACTTAAATGATATCATTTCCGGACTCTGGTTGGCAAAAAGATAATTTCTTACTAAAACGTCCTCACCCGGCACAACATAATCAGTAACCGTGACCTGCACCGGCATATGCCGTCCTTTTATTGTGGTCACGCAAACCGGGGCATCACCCGACATTTTTTGTTCGTAATGCCAGTGATGTTCATCATTCAACCAATAAGTAAAATGTCCAAAATCGTTTAAAAACAAGCCGCCAAACATCCGATCCACATGCTGCGGGTAATCAATATGCGGCCAAAAAAGACGGTGCATTTCCCCATTTGGAGCAATAGTAGCCAACAGCCGGGTGTTGCCAACAATAGCGCTGTTTAAAAAAGGTTTAGCCATCAACCCTGCCCCCCTAATAGTTAGATGCCGATGCCAATTTTTTCTGCCAGCAGCGCCACACGATCCAACAGCTTTTCCCAAAAAGAGGGCGCATACCCCGTGGGACCCACCGGATAAATAACAGCCAGTTTTCTATTCGTCACACTATAGCCCCCAAGCATTGCCTGCTGGGATTTACCGCCGTCGGCCGGAGCCAGCAGGTCGATGACATTGGGGTCATAATTAGTATCCGTACCCCCGCCAAAAGCCCACTGGCCGGCCTGGGCCATAACCGGCCGGAAATTATCCGGCCCCTGTCCCTCCTGTGAACCAACAAGTACATAAAACATCCATTTTTCCGGATCCCCGGGCAAAAATTTCTGCGGCACCTGCACCTGGATGGTTTTTTTATCCGTATCGGCATATGCTTTGACACCCCCGGACTGACCTTCCGAGGCCGCATAATCTGTCCAGGTATACACAGCTGTCTTATTAAAACCGACCACTTTAATCAGGTAATTCCATGGATATTTAGGCGAAAAATTAACAAAAGCACCTTCCCTGAAAGTTTCAATTTTACCGGTATCTGTATCTGTGGAAATATATATCTGCACGGTGGGATGACTAAAGCCTTCCGGCGCACCCCAGGGATTACTAATCCGGCCCATTTCCAAATTAAACAGATAATCTTTTTCCTGCCGGGAAAAAGAAAACCTGCGCAAATCAAAATGCCCTGTTTTGGGATCAAAAATAGAACTAACCGGATATTTATATGTACCGGGGCCATGGTCGTCCCCCGCCGGGTCGCTCATTTCAAACAATAACCGTTCAGCACGGTATTGCACTGCCGCCGACTTAAAAAGCACTAGTCCCGCTACCGTCAATATACCTAAAACCAGCATAAAAGTGATAAACAATAGTTTGCCCCGCAATTTATTACCTCCTAAAGCCGGAATCGGTTATTTTTACACTTCGCCGTCTATTCGCCAATTCCCTTGCGTAGCAGGTAAAAAACTATAATTCTAGTGCAAATATTCGTGGAAACCGTTTTCTACCAATTGTCTGAGTGCTTTTACAGCCGCCTCGGCATCTTCACCATCAGCGCTGATAACGATATTAGTGCCCCTGCGGGCAGTCAGCATCATAATGTCCAGGATGCTTTTACCGTCTGCCTCCCGGTCATCTTTAATTATTTTTATATCAGCTTTAAATTTGCTGGCCTGACGGACAAAAAGCGCTGCCGGTCTGGCGTGCAGCCCAAGTTCGTTGACAATTTCCACCATTGCTTCGGCCAAATTTATTCCCCTCCGTTTAGTACAAATTTTTCCAGCGCCCGGGCTACTCCGTCATCATCATTGTCACCCGTGACATAATCAGCGCAGGCTTTTATTTCCGGCCGGGCATTGCCCATAGCTACTCCCATGCCGGCATACGACAGCATTTCCAGGTCATTAAAGCTATCGCCAAAAGCGATTATCTCTTCCCTGGAGACCCCCAGCTGAGCGGCCAGAGTAGCCAAGGCCAGGCCTTTATTGGCATGCTTATGCATAAATTCCAGATATTGCGGCTTGGACCGGGTTATATACAGCTCCTGCCCAAAAATCTCTGCCAATTGTGGTTGCAGGTTATCCAGCAATTTTTCGTTAGCAATAAATATAATCTTGACCGGATCGGTGCGTAAAAACTCCAGCAAATTACCCACCGGGTATTGTTCTACCCGGGCTAAATTAGCATACCCGGTTCCTTCTTCCGTTATGCTGTCGACAAATAAAGTATCATCGACATAGACATTCATGTGCATATTCAATTCATAGCCCCTGCGCAGCACATCCCGGGCCACTGCCAACGGTACCGGCCGGTAAAAAAGCACTGCGCCGGTCAACTCGTTTTTGACCAGCGCTCCCTGATAAGTAATTAACGCTTCTGTAATACCCAGTTGTCTGGCAAAAGGCAGGGTTGACCGATACATCCGGCCCGTGGCCAACGTAACATGTACGCCTTTGGCCCGCACCCGGTCCAAAATCCCTTTGGTCCGTGCCGTAATTTCCAGCGCATTGGTCAGGAGTGTATCATCCAAATCCATGGCCACCAGCCTGAAATATGTCAAAATCCTTCCTCCCCCTGTTACCGCCTAATCCCGTTCTTTAATAATCATATTCAACACTGCGCTGATAACGGATAATACGATAGCACCGATAACCGCGGAAAAAAACCCGGCTACCTGGAAACCGTCAACCACCTTGGCCACCAGCAGCAGCATTAAAGCATTAATGACCAGAGTAAAAAGTCCCAGCGTAATAAAATTGATGGGAATTGTCAGCAACACCACCACCGGGCGGATGACGGCATTCACTATCCCCAGCACCAGCGCGGCAATCAGGGCCGCCCCAAAACCTTTAATAGTTATCCCGGCAATAATCTGGGCGGTCAAAATCAGAGCCAGCGCATTCAACAACCAGCGAATCAACAGACCTTTCATGACAAACCTCCTTTCGTATTTCGGCATCTCATTCTTCATTATCTTATTCTTCATTATGAAAATACTCAAATATCTCCTCCGCCAAAGGGCGGCTAATGGTATCAACTGCCGCCAGCTCATCCACGGTTGCCTGTTTCAGCCTGGCCATAGAGCGGAAATGCTCCAATAAAGCCTTGCGTCTTTTCGGTCCGATGCCGGGGATTTCATCCAGTTGGGAGCGCAGGCTGCGCTGCCCCCGCAATTGCCGGTGATAAGTAACGGCAAAACGATGGGCCTCATCCCTGACCCGCTGAACCAGATACAACCCTTCGGAATTTCTGGCCAAAACAATGGGTTGAGATTGGTCTTCAGTAAAAAGCCATTCATTTTCCTTGGCCAATCCAAAAGTAGGAATAGCGCCAAACCCCAAATCCTGCATAGCTTCACGGGCCGCACTCAACTGCCCCTTGCCGCCATCTATAATAATAAGATCAGGCAATACCGCAAATTTCGCTTTTTCTTCAGCCAGTTTGCCCTCCCTGACATCCGCCTGCTCTTTTAAAGCCCGGCTAAAACGGCGGCGGATAACCTCTTGCATACTGGCAAAATCATTAGGCCCCTGCACAGTTTTAATTTTAAACCGGCGGTAATCCTGATTTTTTGGCATCCCGTGCTCAAAAACAACCATCGAGCCCACCGACTCGGTGCCCTGCGTATTAGAAATATCAAAACACTCCATCCGCTCCGGACGCTCCGGCAAGCCTAGCGCCAGCTGCAGTTCATCCATGGCCCCATACGTCCGGGCCTGCTCCCGTGCCTGCAAGGCACGGTAATGGGCTAACTGCTCGGCAGCATTTTTCTGTACGAGTTCCAACAACCGCAGTTTTTCTCCGCGCCGGGGAACCCTGAACCGCACCCGGCTGCCCCTTTTTTCGCCCAGCCAGAGACTGATAACCTCCTCTTCTTGCAGCGTACAGGGTACCAAAATCTCTCCGGGAATATAGGCCACCTGGTTATAATATTGCTTAATAAAAGCGTTTATAACATCCCTATCGGTTAATCCGGACGTTTCGTCCAGCATATAGTGTTCCCGACCTAGCAACTTGCCTCCGCGCACAAAAAAAATCTGCGCACAAGTTTGGTCACCTTCCCGGGCTATGGCCATAACATCCTGGTCAGCTAAATCACCGCTGACAATTTTCTGTTTCTCCACCACCTTCTGCAAAGCCCGGACCCGGTCTCGCAGTTCCGCTGCCCGTTCATACTGCAGCTCGTGAGCGGCTTGCTCCATCTCCGCGCTCAACTGTCTAATCAGATCCTCCTGACGACCCTCCAGAAACAAGGTAACATCCCTGACCATCCCCCGGTAACGGGCCGGCTCCAGCTTACCTGCGCATGGTGCCAGACATTGTCCAATATGATAGTTAAGGCACGGCCGGCGCTCCTTTTCCAGCGATTTTTTTTTGCAGGTGCGCAGCGGAAAAGTTTTGCGCAAAACATGCAGCGTATCTCTTACTGCCCCGGAATCGGTATATGGACCAAAATACCTGGCCCCATCCCTGACTACTCGCCGGGTCATATATATCCGGGGATATTCTTCGTCCACCGTCACTTTTAAATAAGGATACGTCTTATCATCCTTCAACCTTATATTATATTTCGGCCGGTGCTCTTTGATGAGATTGTTCTCCAGAATCAGCGCCTCAACCTCGGAATCGGTCAGGATATAATCCAGGTCGGCGATATGGCTCACCATTATGCGCACCTTGATACTATGGTTTTGCCCGGCCTGGAAATATGAACGTACCCGGTTTTTCAGGGAAACAGCCTTACCAACGTAAATAATCTCCCCGGCGGCGTTTTTCATCAAATAAATCCCGGGGTTATCCGGTAACTGCCTGAGCTTTTCCGGTATAGTCATGGTTTTCACGCTCCAGCACCTTTTTCAAAAACTGCCCGGTATAAGATGTCGGCGCTTCCGCCACCTCTTCCGGCGTACCCACCGCAATAACCTCACCGCCCCGGTCGCCCCCCTCAGGACCCAGGTCAATAATATAATCTGCCGTCTTAATGACATCCAGGTTGTGCTCAATAACCAAAACCGTGTCACCGGCATCTGTCAGCCGGCCGAGTACCCCCAGTAATTTGTGGATATCCGCAATATGCAGACCGGTGGTAGGCTCGTCCAGAATATATAACGTCTTGCCGTTACTGCGCCGGCTTAGTTCGGTAGCCAGCTTGACACGCTGAGCCTCGCCGCCGGATAAGGTAGTAGCCGGCTGACCCAGCCTGATGTAACCCAAACCGACATCCTGCAAGGTTTTCAATTTGCGGTAAATCTTCGGTAAATTCTTAAAAAACTCCACCGCTTCATCCACAATCATATCCAGCACATCGGCTATGCTTTTACCCTTGTACCTGACCTCCAGCGTCTCGCGGTTGTAACGTTTGCTTTTACAAATTTCACAGGGCACGTAAACATCCGGCAAAAAATGCATTTCGATTTTTATAATCCCGTCACCCCGACAGGCCTCGCACCGTCCACCCCGCACATTAAAGCTAAACCGCCCCGGTTTGTAGCCCCGCGTCTTCGCTTCCGGCGTGAGCGCGAAAAGCTCCCGGATACCGTCAAAAACCCCGGTATAAGTGGCCGGGTTAGAGCGCGGTGTGCGACCGATAGGCGACTGATCAATGTCAATAACCTTATCCAGATGATTAATCCCTTTTATTATATCGTGTTCACCCGGCCTGGCTTTAGCGCCATGCAATTCGTGAGCCAGGGCTTTATGCAGGATTTCATTAATTAGCGTGCTTTTGCCGGAACCGGAGACGCCGGTTACACAGTTAAATACCCCCAACGGAATCTGCACGCTGACATTTTTCAGGTTATTCTCCCGGGCACCGGTAATTTCCAATCGGTTGCCGTTTGGCTGCCGGCGGTGCACGGGCACCGGGATGCGTTTTTGCCCGCTCAGGTACTGGCCGGTAACAGACCCCGGCACAGCCATAATCTCCTGCATAGTCCCGTTAGCTACCACCTCACCGCCATGCGCGCCGGCCCCCGGCCCAATGTCAATGATGTGGTCGGCGGCAATCATGGTATCTTCATCGTGTTCAACTACAATCAATGTATTTCCCAAATCCCGCAGCCTTTCCAATGTGTTCAGCAGCCGCCGGTTATCCCGCTGATGCAGCCCGATACTGGGCTCATCAAGAATATAAAGTACCCCCACCAAACTGGAGCCGATTTGAGTAGCCAGCCTAATACGCTGGGACTCGCCACCGGACAACGTGCCGGCGGCCCGGTCCAGGGCAAGGTAATCCAGCCCCACATTTACCAAAAAACCCAGCCGCTCATTAATTTCTTTCAGTATCTGACGAGCAATAATACGTTCCCGGTCAGTTAACACCAACTCCAGGAAAAAGCTCTGGGCATCCTTTACCGGCAGCCTGGTAACCTCATATATTGACTTGTCCCCCACCTTAATTGCCAGTATCTCCGGTTTCAGGCGCGCCCCCCGGCAGGCTGGACAAGGGTTGGCATTCATAAACTGTTCAATTTCTTCCCGCATGCCATCAGAATTAGTCTCCCGATACCGGCGGGACAGATTGTGTACGACTCCTTCAAAAGGGGCCTGAAAAATATGACTTCGCCCTTCCTTCTCATAACGAAAACTGAGCCGCTCACCCTTGCTACCGTAGAGAATCACTTCTACCTGCGCCGGTGTCAGCTTTTCAATCGGGTCATGTACACTAAAACCATAAGCCTTACCGACATTTTCCAGCGCCTGAAAATACCAACTGCCAGTTGAAGGCCAGGGTGCCACTGCTCCGTCAGCAATAGACTTGGTGCGGTCGGGAACAATCAAATCCGGGTCAAGTTCCAGCTTCGTGCCCAGACCGCTACAATCCGGACAAGCCCCGTAAGGGCTGTTAAAAGAAAACATGCGGGGTGTAATCTCTTCCATACTGATTCCGCACTCGGTACAGGCAAAGTTTTGGCTGAAAATCATTTCCTCCCCGCCAATCACGTCTACCAACGCGGTGCCGCCGGCAAGATTCAGCGCCTGCTCCAACGAATCCGCCAGCCGGTTGCCTAAGTCCGGTTTAATCACTATGCGGTCAACCACTACTTCAATGGTATGTTTTTTATTTTTATGCAATTTAATTTCATCAGTAACTTCATACAATTCTCCGTCAACCCGTACCCGGACATAACCCTGTTTACGAATATCCTCAAATATTTTTCCGTGCTCGCCTTTTCGTCCCCGCACCAGCGGTGCCAGCACCTGAATCTTGGTCCGCTCAGGCAGACTTGTCAGGCGGTCTACAATTTGCTCCACCGTTTGCTGGCTAATAGGCCGCAGGCATTTGGGGCAATGTGGACGGCCCACCCGGGCGAAAAGCAAGCGCAAATAGTCGTATATCTCCGTCACCGTACCCACCGTAGAACGGGGGTTACGGCTGGTAGTCTTCTGATCAATAGAAATAGCCGGCGACAACCCCTCAATATAATCAACATCAGGTTTGTCCATCTGACCTAAAAACTGCCGGGCGTAAGCCGAAAGGGATTCGACATAGCGGCGCTGCCCCTCGGCATAAATGGTGTCAAAGGCCAGGGACGACTTCCCGGATCCGCTCAAACCAGTTATAACCACAAATTTATCCCGGGGAATAGTAACATCAATATTTTTTAAATTATGCACCCGGGCGCCTTTTACTATAATTCTGTCTTTGGCCATGCTATAAAACCTCCAGGAATGTCAAAGTCAGGGGTCAAATATCAGGTGACAGGTCACAGGTGACAGGGGTCAGGTTTACATTTCTTCAATGAATTGAATAGAGAAGTTAACATTTTACTTATTTCAATGCGTTTTGATTTATTGCCAATCAGTACAGGAATCGAAAGAATATTCTCTTTCAGAGAATAGTTTTGATTGTTCCAAATGGCTATAGGTTTTTTGAGGACAGGAACTTTAATTTCTCTTTGAGCTTCGGGCTTAAGTTTGGAATTAATGCGAACTCTCTTTTTGTATTTTGCATAAACACTTTTTGCATCTTGAATTGCCTGGTTCTTTAGAGCGCTAGGAAGGCCGGCAGTTACATGCTTGCTTGAATATTTGAGATTGGCGTCTGCTAATACATAGTCGGAAACAATTTGGTTTACCAGGCGAACATATTCTGCAGTAGTTGCTTTAAGAAGATTAGACTGTTCCTTCGTTAGTTCAAGTTTGATTTTTACAGTGATTTGCACTTACTCACCCCCTCTGCGAAGCTTTCTGGCTTTCGATATATTGCTTAATTACTGTAAGTGGCGCGCCGCTTACAGTGGCAACAAAATAACTGTTTGTCCAAAGCGTTCGAAAACATCGAGTTTTTCAATAGATTGTGCCTTATATCCCCATAGCTGAAGCTAGGGGCTTTACGGCACCTTTGGTAATTTGATATATCATCAATACAAGCGCATGTGCTTTTTGCCAAACAAGTAAATCCTCAAATGATTCTATTTTACCCAAATAAACTACCCCCGCTCTCCCCTTATCCTGCCACCTGCCACACCTGTCACCTGTCACCTGTCTACCTGTCTACCTGTCTACCTGTCTGCGCCCTAAGCTCGATAATCACGTCTCGCAACCGGGCCGCCTTTTCAAACTCCAACTGCCGGGCCGCTTCCTTCATATCTTTTTCCAACCGACCAATCATTTTTAAAATATCTTTTCGGGACAATTTTTCCATTTTGTTTTGCGTCACATAGTCAGCCTGAGTTTCGGCAACCCTGGTGGCCTCAATCACGTCCCGCACCGCTTTTTGTACCGTTTGCGGAGTGATATTATGCAACCGGTTATATTCCGTCTGAATGACCCGGCGCCGATTAGTTTCGCCAATAGCCCGCTGCATGGAGTCGGTCATCCGGTCGGCATACATAATTACCTTACCCTCCACATTCCGGGCTGCCCGACCGATGGTCTGGATCAGTGACCGATCAGAACGCAGGAAACCCTCCTTATCGGCATCAAGAATAGCCACCAAGCTAACTTCCGGCAGGTCCAACCCCTCCCGGAGCAGGTTAATGCCCACCAGTACGTCGAATACCCCCAGCCGCAGGTCCCGAATAATCTCCATCCGTTCCAGAGTATGAATATCAGAATGCAGATAGCGGACCCGGATGCCTGTTTCCTTAAAATATTCCGTCAGGTCTTCAGCCATTTTTTTGGTAAGTGTAGTCACCAGCACCCGCTCTTTTTTTTCCAGCCGCAACCGGATTTCCTCCAGCAAGTCGTCAATTTGTCCCTTAATAGGCCGGACATGAATTTCCGGGTCCACCAACCCGGTAGGCCGAATTATCTGTTCAACCACTTTGCCTTTGCTATGCTCCAGTTCATACGGCCCCGGAGTAGCTGATACATAAACAATTTGCTTTATCCGGGCCTCAAACTCCGGAAACATCAACGGCCGGTTATCGAAAGCCGACGGCAGCCGGAAACCGTGCCCCACCAGTGAGGCTTTGCGTGCTTTGTCCCCCTCATACATACCTCTGATCTGGGGTATGGTGACATGAGATTCGTCAACCACAATCAAATAGTCCTTTGGAAAAAAATCCAGCAAAGTATACGGCGGATCGCCGGGACTACGTCCGGTAATGTGCCGGGAATAATTTTCAATGCCTGAGCAGTAGCCCATTTCCTGCATCATCTCAATATCATAATTAGTCCGCTGTTCCAGCCGCTGGGCCTCCAGTATATTATTTTGTGACCGCAGCCAGGTCAAGCGTTCCGCCAGCTCAGTCTCAATATTTATAATGGCCCGCTCCAGTTTTTCCCGGGAAGTAGCAAAGTGACTGGCCGGATATACAGAAATATGACTGCGCTCACCCAATATTTCTCCGGTGAGGATATCAATTTCCGTGATGCGGTCTATTTCGTCACCGAAAAATTCAACCCGCACCGCCCGCTCGGTATACGCCGCCGGAAAAATCTCCACCACGTCGCCACGCACCCGGAACTTACCACGCACAAAGTTAATATCATTGCGTTCATATTGAATATCCACCAACTTACGTAAAACCTTATCCCGGTCAATATTCATCCCTTTCCGTAGCGAGAGCACCAGCTCCCTGTATTCTTCCGGCGAGCCAAGACCATAAATACACGACACACTGGCAACAATAATTACATCCCGCCGTTCAAAAAGCGCCATGGTAGCCGAATGCCGGAGCTTATCAATCTCGTCATTAATAGAAGCATCTTTTTCAATATAAGTATCTGTATGAGGAATATAGGCTTCCGGCTGGTAGTAGTCATAATAACTGACAAAATACTCTACGGCATTATCGGGAAAAAACTCCTTAAACTCTCCGCACAATTGCGCTGCCAAAGTCTTGTTATGGGCAATCACCAGCGTAGGTTTTTGTACCTGCGCAATAACTTGTGCCATGGTAAATGTTTTCCCCGAACCAGTCGCCCCGAGCAAGGTCTGATGTCTGCTGCCGCTGCCGATATTTTTCACCAGCCCGGCAATAGCCCGGGGCTGATCACCCTGAGGAGTATACTCTGATTGCAACTTAAACTGATGCATATTATCACCCTATAAATATTATTGCCAAAAAACAGCGATATTTTATTTTACGCTGCTTTTTCATTATACCACAAGAACACCAGTTTGGGTCATGGCAGATAAAAAAATCCTGCCATTTTTCCGGCAGGATTTTTTTCTTGACTGTTGTAACCTCTTATAACCACTCGCTTCGCCTGAAATACATCATTGTAGCAATAAGGGTGGCCGGGATAACGGTAATACCCAGGGTAACCCAGAACCCAAAACTATAGCCGGCAAAAGGTATCCCTTTGACATTCATGGAAAACAATCCGTTAACCAGCGTCATGGGCAGAATAATTACCGAAATGACCGTGAAAATCCGCATTAGGTTATTTATCCGATAAGAAGTATTGGCCTCAAATGTCTCCCGCAGCGAATCCACAACCTCCTTAGAATTCTCCAGCAAATCCCATATTTTTTCGATTTGGTCGGTAATATCATCAAAATAAACTTCCAGGTCTTCCGGCAGAAACCTGTTAATGACTCCTTCCAAGGTCTGGATAACCGGCCGGAGTGGTTTAATTACTTTGCGGAAATTAATAATCTCCAGTTTCAGACGGGATATTTCCTCCAGCATCTTCCGCGAACGGCTGTTGAAAATCTGGCGCTCCATTTGACCCAGGTTGGTGCCGATTTTATCAAGCATCGGAAAACAGTAATTAAAAAGCCGCCTGGTAACTTCATACAACAAAAACCCGGAACCCTGATTCATAAACCGCCGGCGTACCTCTTCCTGCTCTAAACAAGCGCGAAAAAAGTTGACCAGGGGTTTAAGTTCACCTTCATGTAAAGTAATCAGGTAATTTTTGCCGATAAAAATATCCACTTCTTCTGAAGAAAGCCGCTGATCATGTTTGTAATAACGGGGAAAGTGTAGTACAAGGAACAAATAATCGTCATATTCATCCACTTTTGAGCGCTGATTCTCCGAAAGGCAGTCTTCCAGCACCAGCGGGTGAAATGCATAGACCTCCCCCAAATACTTGGTTTCCTCATGAGTAGGGCTGATAATATCAATCCATGTCAGGTCACCAAAAGTGACCTTATTCACTCTCATTTGAATCCCCCCTTATGGGGTCGGCTTACCGATATTAAGGCGGCGAGCAAAACCCCGGATTATAGTTATTATACGCAGCTGACTAGGGCCAGGTTCCATACCTACCACCGCCTTTATTATCCTAAAGTTAAACAGATTTCATGCTTTCCTATGCAAAACAAAAAATGACCCCTAAAAGAAGGTCATATTTCAACAAAAAAATATCAATTAACCTTCCCCTCTCGTCTGAGCTTTGACACGTACACAGCTAGAGTTCCCTCCAAGGACCCAGCCACATTAAGTAAAACCTTAATCCGGTAATACCTGTTAACCCATTGGCGTCTCTCGACATTTCCGGGCAGCGGCATATGATCTGTGCAGAAGCCTCACCTAACGAAGAAATATACATTTTTCTGTTACCAGTATATGTTATGACTGGGAAAATGTCAACTTCCCATGTCCATTAACTTACTGCCAAGCACCTGGCCTACGATCGAAAACAATACCAGTTCCGGAATGTAGTTGTAATCCAGCCCGGCCTGAACCCGCAGCACAAAAATCACAGGCACCGCTATATGGATAGCCAGAAACCAGCGCCAGGAATACTTCCTGACCAGTTTTCGCCAACAGCCCATACCCATATTAAATACAAGCGCCATGGAACTGATCATAATCAAAAACATAATTTTTTCCGAACTCAAAATTATCACCTGCACAAGGCTTTATATTTCTAATATATCGTAAATTCACAAATAACGCCATAGGAATAATGTTGAAATTTTGCCTGAGCGGATATTTTTTACTCAACTTTCAACACTGCCAGCGTGACATGTCCCAGCGGCCGGCGTTCGCCAAGAAACTGGTGCATATCCAGCACCAGGCAATCCAGGAGGCTGGGGGCGTTAAAATAAAAATACTTCTGCACAGTTTGCACCAACCGCTCCCGGGGATAAGGCACCCCCTGGCCGTTCAACAGCTCCGATACCCCGTTGGAAAAGAATACTGCAATGTCGCCACTTTTCAGGCGGAGCGACTTTTGGGCATATGCTGCTTTTTCCGTCAATCCAATATATGGTTCGGAAGTTCCCCTAAAAGCAACTTCACCTGTTTTTTCGCTGATTACTAACGGCTTATTATAACCGGCATTGCTGTATATCAGGTCGCCGTTCAACGGATTGTAACTGGCATAAATCATGCCCAGTAACGCTCCCGACCAATGCAGTTCATCATATAAAAGCCCATTCATCTCACTACAGGCCGCGCCCGGGGAGACATCCTTTTGAGCCAGCAGCCTGAGTACCGGCCTGGCCGCATATTTAAAAGGCAGCACCGCTGCAGCCTGACCTATTATCCCACCTAACAGAATGACTAATTTATTGCTTTTAGTCACGATAAACTCACAAAAATCCCCGTCCCGGCTTTCTGCTTCCAGGGTGCGGACACCCAGTGAAATACCGGGGATAACCGGAATTGGTCGGGGCATCCCAGCCCATAATACATCTTCCTGATTTATTTCCGGCCCCGCTTGATTGCTTGCCACCGCCCGGCGGCCTATCAGCCGGCCTAGGCTAAAACCCAGTAAACGAGCCATTTCTCTGGCCAAATATAACGACACCGCCGTTTCATTTCCGGCAGAATTCCCTACCCAGAGACACAAAGCACCCGCAGCTTTCTGCTCAATCAACAGGGGCAAAGCAATCAGGCCGGGACATAATGGACCGGCCTTAAAACCAGCCTTATTGCCAATATTATTTTCCACCAGCATTTCACCGGATGCGATAACCTCACAGGCCACCTGATAATCCAGGTTTGGTAAATAGTCAAGTATCACATCATCCTGCCGTTGATAAAAACCCAGCCTTTCCGGACCGGGAGCATCATCATCCTGGCTCCAGATGCTGCAACCGGCAAGGTTAAGCTCTTCACCGGCAAACTCCGCAAAAGCACCCAAATCTTTTGGTTTGTTCACGGCAAACAAGCCGGAACTGATATAATAAAGAAAGCTTATTTCTCCAGTAGTAAACCCAACATGACGCATAAAAAAATACTCCTTAAAACTCATCTTCCGGCAGCACGCCGGTTAAAAAATAGACATGCTTGTCCAGCAAATCCACTTCAAAAGGCGGGTTCACCGGTTCACCTTCCCGGTCTCTAATAACACGTACAACCGGTCGGGTAGGAAAACCTTTATGGGCCCTGACCACCACACCCTTTTCCCCACTGTTCATCAATACCGGCGTGCCCACTGGGAAAAAAGCTACGTTATGTACAAATTTCCTCACTATTTCAGGATCAAAATAAGTACCACTGTTCAAAATCAGGTATTCAATCGCATGCTGAGGGTAAAGCCGCATCCTGCCGGGCCGGTCTGAGGTAAGATTATCATAACAATCGGCAACAGCCACAATCCTGGCAAATTCATTAATGCCGCTGTCCCGCAAGGTGCGGGGATAGCCGGTGCCGTCATAGCACTCATGGTGTTGAAAAGCCACATGGGCTGACAGCAAACTAATCCCTTCAATTTTGCGCAATATATTAAATCCGGCTTCTGCGTGTTTTTGTACCTCAACAATTTCTTTAGCCGTAAGAGCCTCCCGTTTCATCAGCAGGTCGTCCGGCAGCCCTGTTTTCCCAATATCATGAAAAAGCGCGCCAACCGCCAGTTGTTTCAGTTTATCCCGGGCAAACCCCAACCCAACCCCGGTAATAAGGGAAAGCACGGCTACATTCACACAGTGTGCAAAAGTAAAAGTATTCAATGCCCGGATATCTATCAGGCACTGGATAAAATTTCCTTTGTTCAGGATTTCTTGAATTATCCGGTCAACTATCTGGCCAACCTTCACAACATTCATTTTGGTGTTAATCTTTACGTTCCGGAAGGTTTCCCCGGTAAGCTTGACGGCTTCCGCCCGGGTCTGTTCCGAAATAATTTCATCCACCTCAATATCCCCGAGGTTATCGTCAGTAATATACAGGGACATAACCCCGAGTTCCTTTAACCGGCGAATAAAAACCTCCGTCAGAGGCACACCCTTGGCCAACAGAATTTTGCTGTGCTCCCCATATATGGTTTTGCCCACCACCATACCCGGTTGGACAAAATCCACCGATAGCGCCCGCATCTTATCCACCCCGCAACCTTTACCAGTCCATAACTGCCCTGAATTAACGACAAAATTTACATTATTTTTACCATTGTACCATAATTTGCCGCATATTGGGTGCCTTTATTGCCTGCCCTTAAACATTTTACTCCACAGCCGCCGGAGCAAACTTACATTCTTCATTTCCACATAAACACCCTCATCACCTTCCGGCACAAAAATTATTCCCAGCGGTTGAAAAGGCTGCAGTCGCGCGTTACCTCGCTGCCACCGGCCGGTTAGCCGGCTGACGAACTCCACTTCTACCAACGGCGGCCTGTATAGCATGATATCCGCTATTTCCTGCTTGCCGTTGACCTGATTACCGTTGACAGCATAAACAACGTCCCCGCACTTAATCCCCATAGCTGCCGCCGGCGAGTTGGGCACAGCTTCCAGCACCATAACTCCGCGTGCCGGCGGGGTAAATAATGGCCGTTCCCGGTATTCCATGTTCTGGCTGATAAAAATAACCAGTTCATGGCCTAACGGCGCAAAAAAAGCCGCCGCCCAGGCAAACAAATCCCATCTGGACGCCAATCCCGCCAGAACCAGCAGCACTAAACTGTATATAGACAAGTTGCGGGCCGATACCTTGCTCTTTTCGGCCGGCGTCCGGGCCACCGCCAGATCCCCATATCCTAACGCGGCTATAACAGGCACCAACGCATAAGTAAAATCATTGTCTGCACCGGCTGAGGTTTTTATTAAAGGCCACCAGTCAGGCATATTAATGTATTCAGGCCCCTGTATTTGTTGAGTGACCGTCATTACCAGAGCAACAATCGGAATAGGCCAGAACTTTTGCAGGGTAAAGCCACCCACAATATTTCCTGCCCGGTCTTTTGTATACATCGGTGTCGCACCGGCATGACCACCCATAACAATCAAAATACTCTCTATAAGATGCAAAATGGCTACCAGCGCCATTAACTGGGGAATACTTAAGCCCGCCGGCATCCCCAGCAGCAGGCTGCTGACGGCTATAATGCCGCCGGCATAAGCAAAACAAAGAAATCTGGGGTTTATTAACATTAAAAATACGGCCAACGGCCAAATATACTGAATGCCTACATTGTCCAGGGTCACCCCGGTCAGGATCAACAGGTAACTGCCTGCCACCCCCCCAATAACACCATGTCCGACGGCCAAAAATGTATCTCTGTAAATTGAGCCGGCCTTTACTCCAAAAAGCTTTTCCCTGGTTCCGGCAATCCGCCGGTACTGAAAAGCTACCAGCGCCACAATTATCCAAAAGACCACGTTCTGCAACGCCGCCACAAGACCATTCAGGACTTCGCCGCTCAATTGCACAAAAAACGCCACGAAATCACCTCATAACAGAAAGCCACGAAATCAGCACAGACTTCGTGGCCCAACATTACCTGTTGCCTTTTTCCCTGATAATACTAACAGCCTTTTGTAACTGAGTATCTTTGGCCTCATCATAAGTTTCCATTTCCGGTATTTCCACTACAACATCAGGCGTAATACCCTTCTTGTTGATATCATGCTTTTGGGGAGTCAGGTAACGGGCAGTAGTCAGCTTCAATCCGGCATCATTCTGCAGCGGAAAAACCGACTGGACCACACCTTTGCCAAAGGTCTTGGTACCCACCACCGTACCGGCTTTAGTCTCTTTGACAGCACCGGCGACAATCTCCGAGGCACTGGCGCTGCCCCCATTAACCAGCACCACCAGAGGCAAATTGACCCTGTTGGCGTCAGCCTTGTAAGTTTCATCCTGACCGGACCGGTAATCTATATGCACAATCGGCCCTTCAGGCACAAAGAAATCCGCCACCCTAACGGCAGCCTCCAGTTCACCCCCGGGATTATCCCGCAAATCAAAGATAATACCTTTAATCCCCGACTTCTTCAATTCCCGGCCGAACTCGGCAAAATTAGCTGTCGACACCTCTTTACCGGTGCGCCCTTTGATTAACTTGGCAAAGACATTGCTAAGCTCATTATCTGTAACAGACGTAAACAAACTGAGTTGGACATAAGCAATATCCGTTCCAGGCAGGATTTTTCCTTCTGCCGAAGGCACCTCAATCTCTTCCCGGGTAATTTTGAAGGTCAGCATCTTATGTGCCGACTTGCGAAAAACCACCAGGGTCACCGATGTGCCCACCGGCCCCCGCATCATGCTGATGGCAATGTCCGGATCCATCCCCTTAGTTTCTTTATCATTAATTCTCATAATCACATCACCGGATTTCATCCCGGCTTTAAAAGCCGGGGTGCCTTCAATGGGCCTGGCCACCGTCAGCTGACCGCCGCGGGTATCAACATAAATACCTACCCCGCCAAAAAAACCTTTGACCTGTTCCTGCAGTTTTTTAAACTCCTTGGCCGGCATATAAACAGAATATGGATCACCGAGAGCATCCACGACCCCTTTAATAGCGCCCTCAACCAATGCCGCTGAGCTTGCCTTTTCCAGGTAGTTTTTATCAATAAGCGATATTACCCGGGTCAAAGTGCCTACATTTTTGTAATTTAAAATCATCGCGGTAGTGACCAAGCCACTGCCGACCACCAATAAAACCATTACCACTGCCACAATTCCGAGCAAAACCCGGCGCCGTTCGGACAACCAAATCACCCACCTAGTCTTTGTCTGCATACACAATTAAATATATGTATTATACTACAATAATATTAGTGAAAATACAACCGCTGCAGACAGAATTTGGGTAATTATAAATAACCTGCTGGATTCACCGGGGTGCCGTCGGTCCTTACGGAAAAGTCCAAATGCGGTCCGGTGCTTAAACCCGTATTCCCCACTTTGGCAATAACATCCCCTTTGCTTACTTCCTGACCCTCACTTACCAACTGGGCAGATAGATGGGCATAAGTGGTGGTCAGACCGTTGCCATGGCTCACCACAACAACCAGACCGTAACCCCGCATTGAACCTACCAGGATAACCGGACCGTCGTCGGCAGCCACTATGCCAGTGCCCTCCGGGGCAGGAATATCAATACCGTAATGCATCCGTTTAGTGCCCAGAACAGGATGGATGCGCATTCCATAAGGCGACGATATCCTGCCGTGCCCCGGCACCGGCCAGGTAAACTGCCCGGTGCCTTTTTTCCCGGTACCGGAACGGGACTTCTGCCGGATTAAATTATCCAGCATGGCAGTTTCCTCTTCCAATTCATCTAAAACCTTTTCATACGCTTCTTTGCTGGCTTTGATTGCCCCTAGCGTGTTTTCCCGGTCGTCCTTGCGCCGGCTAAGCTCCAACTGCCGGGCCTCTTTCCGGTTTTTCAGCGCCCTGACCTCGTCCCGGCGGACCACCAGGTCGGCTTTTTTGGTCGCAATATCCTGCCTTTCCACTTCTATGGTTTTCACCAGCTCAGTATCCTGCTTCAAAATCCGCTGCAAGAATTCAAACCGGGTAACAAACTCGCCAAAGCTTTTCGCCGTCAATAAAACATCCAGGTAACTCACTTTGCCGTTTATATACATATCCTTGACCCGAATGTTAAGGATAGCGGAGCGTTCACGCAACCGCTGCTCCGCATCAGTCAGCTCAAGCTGGGTCACCCGCACCTGTTCCTCAACTTTGGCCAATTGGGTTTTAACAGTTTCCACTTCACTTTGCAGACCGGTAATGTCCTGGTCAATGTCCGTCAATTCACCCAGTAAACTCTTTTCTTTTCTTTCCTGGGCTTTGATAATCGTCCTGGTTTGCTTTATTTCCTTCTGTTTCTCTTTCTTCTCCCTAACCAAGTCATTTAAGTTAGCGGCATAAGAGGGCATAAATGTTGCGAACAAAAAGACCAGCGCCATAACTAGCGCCAATAAAATACGACTCTTACCTTTGGTTTGCACTCTGTCCCCCCCCCTTATTCACACCTTTAAAAATCTCCGCATAGATATGGCGCTGCCGACCGCACCCAGCAGCGTCCCCGCCAGCAGCAGCACCCCGCTGAGAGCGGCAATAAATTCCCGGTCAAAGCGCAGTGCCAGCATAGTCAGATTAAACTCCTGCTGCCGGATGTATTTGATTAACGCCAGATAAGAAAAATCAACCACCCCGGTAGCAATAAGCGCTCCTGCAAAACCAAGGAGCATCCCTTCCAGCAGGAAAGGCCAGCGGATAAACCAATCCGTCGCGCCGATAACTTTCATAATCTGAATTTCCTTCCGGCGGGCAAAAACCGTCAACCGTATTGTAGTGGCAATCAAAAACACCGCCGCCAGGGCCAACAGCGTCATACCGGTCAGGCCCACCGCCCGGATCCATTTGGTAATGGTAAATAATACCTCCACAACTTCTTTGCCATAAGCAACTTTTTCCATCTCCGGCATTTGATTTAGCACACCGGCCACCCGTTTCACATCTTCGGCAGCAATAGTTCTAATCCGGTACGAGTGCGGCAAGGGGTTTTCCCCACCCAGCGCATCAACCATACTCTGCTGCTCACCCAGTTGGTTCCTGAACTCCTGCAACGCCCGGACCTTAGTTACAAAAGAAACTTTATCCACACCCGGAATAGTCCGGATCTCATTTTCCAGCGCCCCGGCGTCCTCCACATTAAAATCACTTTTCAAATAAGCCGTAATCTCCACGTCTGACTCTAAGCGGGCGGCCAGATAATTGGTATTGACCACAAGCAGCAGAGATATCCCGACAATAATCAAAGAAACTGCCACCGTACTCATGGACGCCAGACCAATCCAAAGATTGCGCCGGATAGAAGTCAGCGCTTCCCGGACGAAATAGCCGAAGGTTTTAATCCTCATAACCGTAAACACCTCGCTCTTCATCCCGGACAATCTGGCCTTTTTCCAGGGCGATGACCCTTTTTTTCATCCCGTCCACGATATCTTTAGCATGAGTAGCCATAATCACGGTGGTACCGCATTTATTGATTTCCTGCAAAAGGTGCATAATTTCCCATGAAGTGTCCGGATCCAGATTCCCGGTAGGTTCATCCGCAATAATCAGCGGTGGATTATTTACAATGGCCCGGGCAATAGCTACCCGTTGCTGCTCACCGCCGGACAACTCGGAAGGCAGCACACCGGCCTTGTTGGCCAACCCCACCATCTGCAAAGCATTGGGCACGGCCTTCTTTATCTCCCGACCCGAAGCTTCAACGACTTGCATGGAAAAAGCCACATTCTCCGTAACAGTTTTATTTGGCAACAGTTTAAAATCCTGAAATATCACCCCGATAGAACGCCTCAAATAAGGTACTTCCCGCTGCTTCAGCCGGCCGACATTCTTGCCGTTAAAATTAATTTGCCCCCGCGAAGCCTGCTCTTCTCTGGTTATCAGTCTAGTAAAAGTAGATTTACCGGCACCGCTCGGCCCCACCAAAAAAACAAATTCTCCCTTGTTTATCCGGACCGTGACATCAATCAACGCTTTGGTCCCATTGGGATAAGTCTTGGAGACATTAATCATTTGAATCATTTAAATTGTCGTCACCCCTTGTAGCATAATTTCGACACAAGCTGTAAGTTAAACGCGCTACTAACTTTTGGTTTTCGACATATTAATTGAAAATCCTCTTTTATAGTAAATTTTTAGCAAATAAATGGCAGCCGCAAACTAAAAAGGCGTATGGTCAATCCTGCCGGATTACCATACGCCTTTGATGCACTTTTGTTATTTCTTCCGCGCCAACACTTTTTTCACCGCCCTGACGATATCCTTTGCAGTCAGGCCGTACTTCTCCAGCAGTTCCGCCGGTTTACCCGATTCGCCAAAAGTATCCATTACACCTACTCGCTCCATCGGCACCGGTACCGTTTCCGCCAATACCTCGGCCACAGCGCTGCCTAATCCGCCAATAATACTGTGCTCTTCGGCGGTAACAACCGCCCCGGTCTCCCGGGCCGCCGCAACAATAGCGTCTTTATCAACAGGCTTAACAGTATGCATATTCAGCACCCTGGCCCTGATGCCCTCATTAGCCAGTGCTGCCGCCGCTTCCTGTGCCGGGCCTACCATCAGCCCACAGGCGATGACAGTTACATCTTTGCCATCCTGCAAGGTCACGGCTTTTCCTACCGTATACTGATAATTATCATCAAAAATCACCGGCACTCCTAACCGGCCCAGCCGGATATATACCGGACCCTTAAGCTCAACAGCCGCCCGGACAGCCTTTTCCGTCTCGGTGCCATCAGCGGGAACAATTACCGTCATATTAGGCAATACCCGCATAATGGCAATATCCTCCACCGACTGATGGGACGCACCGTCCTCACCCACACTCAACCCGGCATGGGTAGCGGCTATTTTGACATTCAAGGCCGGGTAAGCAATTGAATTCCTAATCTGCTCAAAAGCCCGGCCGGTGGCAAAAACAGCAAAAGAGCTGACAAACGGAATCTTGCCGGCAGCGGCCAATCCGGCAGCAGTACTAAGCATATTGGCTTCCGCTACCCCCATGTCAAAAAACCGTTGCGGAAAAAGCTTGGCAAAATCTGCAGTCTTGGTAGATTTGGCCAAATCCGCATCCAAAACCACAATATCTTTATTTTCGGCCCCCAATTTCTGGAGTGCTTTACCATAAGCCTCCCGGGTCGCAATTTTACTCATGACTTATACCTCCTCCAGTCCGGCCATGGCCTCGCAAACCTGAGCGGCATTGGGTGCCGTACCATGCCAGTCTGCCTGGCCTTCCATAAAACAGACCCCTTTGCCTTTGACCGTTTTAGCCACAATCATAGATGGCTGTCCCTTGACAGAGCGGGCTTTTTCCAGCGCCGCCAGAATCCGCACCAGATCATGCCCGTCAATCTCCTGTACCGCCCAACCGAAAGCACGCCATTTGTCAGCCAATGGCTCAGGTGACATTACTTCGCTGATAGGACCGTCAATCTGCAGTCCATTATAATCCAAAAAAGCGACAACATTATCCAGCTTATAATGGGCAGCTGCCATAGCTGCTTCCCATACCTGTCCTTCTTCCACCTCGCCATCACCCAGTAAAACAAAAACCCGATAGTCCCGGGCATCCAATTTGCCGGCCAAAGCCATGCCGTTGGCGGCAGAAAGTCCCTGGCCCAGAGAACCCGTAGACATATCCACCCCCGGCAAATGCTTCATACTGGGGTGCCCCTGCAGGCGGCTGTTTATTTTTCGCAAACTTAAAAGCTCGTCCACAGCAAAAAACCCCTTCTCCGCCAAAGCAGCATAAAGAACAGGGGCGGCATGCCCTTTGCTCAAAACAAAACGATCCCGGTCCGGCCACTGAGGATTTTGGGGATCCAGCCGCATTTCATGAAAATATAGTGCGGCCACAATATCTGCCGCCGACAGGGAGCCGCCGGGATGGCCGGATCCGGCCTCCCCGATCATTTTAACAATGTGCCGCCTAATATCCTTGGCCCGTCCGGCAAGTTCCCGGATTTTTTCCTCATTCATCAGCAATGTCAACTCCTCTGTTAAATTCTCGGTCTGAAACCTTCCCCCAGCACCTCATGTACATCCGCCAAAATCACAAAAGCCTGCTGATCTACTTCCTGCACCAGCTCTTTCAGCCGTGACACTTCAGCTCTGGTTACCACCGACAAAATCACGTCCCGTTCAACCCCTGTGTATAGTCCCCGGCCGCGTAAGGTAGTGGCCCCCCGGTTCATCCGGCACAAAATGGCTTCCGCAATCTCTTCCGGCCGGGCAGAAATAATTAAAGCTGCCTTAGCGTAGCCGAAGCCCTCCTGAACCACGTCAATCACTCTGGCAGTCAAATAAACAGTAATCAAAGCGTACAAAGCCAGTTCCACATTCCAGATAAAGCCGGCAGCAACTATTACCGCGCCGTCAATGACAAACAATACCAATCCCACACTGGCTTTTAAATAACGGTTTACAATAGCCGCCGCCAAATCGGTGCCGCCGGTAGTTCCTTTATACCTGAATACCAGGCCGATACCGACACCCACTATAATCCCTCCAAATAGAGCCGCCAGTAAAGGATTTTTTGTCAATACCGGCGCTTTCCCGGCCAACAAATCAACGGCCAGGGAAAGGGTAATAGTCCCGTAAAGCGAGCGAAGACCAAAACCCACCCCTAATTCCCTGATACCCATAATAAATAAAGGCACGTTAATTGCCAGCATAGTAATACCCACCGGAAATCCCGTCAGGTAATATACCAGCGTGCCGATACCACTAACACCGCCAGCGGCAATCTTATTGGGAATCAAAAACATATCCAAGCCAATGGCGGTAAGCAAAACACCTATTGATATGCCCAGGTAATCCCGGATAAGTTTCCAGGTCACAGCCTCAACCCCTGCATAAAGCAAAATAGTCAATCCTATTTTGCCTTAGCGGGACATTTTTTAGCCATTAACTATATGCCTGCGTAAAAACGCAGAAATAAAAGCATCTATATCCCCGTCCATGACGGCAGCCACATTGCCAACTTCCACGCCGGTACGGTGATCCTTCACCAGACTGTATGGATGAAAAACATAAGACCGGATCTGACTGCCCCAGGCAATATCCTGCTGGTCACCACGCAGGGCGGCCAACTCCTCTTCCCGCTTGCGCATCTGCTGATCCACCAATTTGGCCTGCAGCAACTTCATAGCCCTTAAACGGTTGGCCAACTGGGACCTTTCATTCTGGCACTGAACTACAATACCGGTAGGGATATGCGTTATCCGGACAGCTGAATCAGTCTTGTTCACGTGCTGCCCGCCTGCCCCGCCGGCACGGTAAGTATCAATACGCAAATCTGCCGTGTCGATACTGATTTCGGCTTCATCACTGACCTCAGGCAGGATATCAACGGAAGCAAAAGAAGTATGGCGCCGCCCGGAAGCATCAAAAGGCGAGATCCGCACCAGCCGGTGCACCCCCTTTTCCGCTTTCAGGTAGCCATACACATTTTCACCATTAATAGACAATGTAACACTTTTTACCCCGGCCTCATCCCCGGGCAGCAAGTCGATGGTTTCCACCCGGTAACCGGTATTTTCCGCCCAACGACTATACATCCGCAATAACATCTGTACCCAGTCCTGGGCTTCCGTACCGCCGGCCCCGGCATGCAGGGAAATAATGGCACTGCCCCGGTCGTACGGACCACTAAGCAAGAGGTCCAGCTCCAAATGATCCATACGGTTCACCATATCTTGCAACCCGTGTTCAATTTCACTCTCCAGGGACTCGTCCCCTTCCTCCAACCCAAGTTCCCAAAGCACCTGCAGGTCGTCAAAATGCCTCTTCAGATCCAGGTGTAAATCAACCCGATTCTTTAAAGTTGTAATTCGCTGCATGATTTTTTGCGCCCCGGCCGGGTCATCCCAAAACCCAGGGGCGGTAGTCTCCTCTTCCAGCGCCTTAATCTGATGTTCTTTGCCGGCTACGTCAAAGAGAAACCCTCAATTCCTCAATGCGGGCCGCCATGGCTTCAAAATCACGTTTTTTCTCACTCAGCACCTGGCTAAAACCTCCACATAATAAAATAACTTATACTATTATACTTATTAGCGCAAAATTTGTCAAAAAACTAATTATCTTCATCTGACCAGTTTTGGTTTTTTAGCCAGATTGGATTTTGTCCTGGCTTCATGAAAATTTTCCGGAATTGATTTGCCTATACCGTATCCGACGCGCAGCTCAAAACCGGTGCGCGCTCTGACGACACCTTGCACGCGGTCAATAATTTTTTCCAAAATTTCTGCCTCCTGAACTCTGGTTATCACAACAAACTCATCACCACCCACCAGACCAACAGCATCTTTGACCCGGTGATGATCCTGGACCCGTACCACGGAACGAATAGTATTTAAAATCTCCCGTTTGGTTGCCTGTACCTGATATTCGGTGTGTAATTGCACAAAAGACCCAAAAGCACGCAAATCTAAAAGGATAGCGGTTTCATCACCCTCAAAAGGCAGCCCCAGCGCTTTCAGGCGGGGGTCCTCGGGGCCGCTGACCCCGATTACCAGGTCTTTAACCAATTCATCTTCCATTTTATCAGGTTCACCAAGAAAAGAAACCCGCCCCTGAAACTTCCGTTCAATAGCACATAGTTGTTCCAAAACAGCCACCATCTGAGCCAGACCGCTACCCTTGGCGGCATACTGCTCAGGCTCATGATGCAGAATGTCCTCAAAAATCATCGGGGCCAGTACCAAACCACCCGCTATCTCTTTAAGCACCGGTGGCGTTATCTTCACATGGTGATGCAAAGCAATCGCTTCCATGATGGGCGCAGCCAGGTGATAAGTCTCCGCAACCGCCAGACCTTTTGCCACATGTTCATGAAACGGAGTACGGTAATCCACCCAGGCCGGCACTCCGTATTTACACATTATTTTAGGCACTTTACCGGCTTTACTGGCCGCCGACTCAATGTGCCGGTCATCCACTTCCGTACCTTTACCGACATCATGAAACAGTACCGCCGTCAACAAATCATCCCGATTTACTTCCAGTGCTGCCAAAGCCTTTTCACTAATAGAACCGGCATATTCACATATCCTGATAACATGATGCAGCTGATTTTCTCCCATTGATACGACATCAGCAAGCATAAACAGATCCTGCACCTGAAAAATCCGGTCAATAACCGGCACTAACTGCGGACTCAGAAAACTGTGCAAAACTTTCAGCAGCAAATCCCGACTGCAAAAGTTAACATTACATTCTTCTTCCCTGTCCGTACAATCAACCAGCTTGCCCTGATACATGAATTTCAACTGCATAAGAATACTTCCTTCCAAAAGCAAATCAAGGATGCCCCACTGGGCATCCTTGTGTCACATCATCTACTGCTTATTGGCGGTGGGCTCCACACTGCCGTATATGGTTTTCAAGACCACGATATCTACCCGGCGGTTCTGCTGCCGGTTGGCCTCGGCAGTATTGGGCACCAGCGGTCGAAATTCACCGAAACCGGCAGCCGACAGACGTTTAGGCGGAAAATTCACTTCCGCAATCAAAAGCTTTACTACATTTGTCGCTCTAGTGGTAGACAGTTCCCAGTTAGAAGGAAATTGCGCAGTATTGATGGGCAAATCACAGGTATGACCCTCCACCTTGATGGCATTGCCCATTGTCAACAATACCTCGCCAATTTTCCTGATTACTTCCCGGGAGGCCGGGTTAACCTCCGCCGATCCCCGGACAAAAAGCAGGGTCTCTTTCAGGCTCACCACCAAACCCCTTTCTTCCAGTCCAACCTGTACCTTGCCGGATAAACCTTTTTCCTTAAGCATGCCCTGAATCTTTTCAGCCGCATCTTGCATGGCCTTCTGCTCAGCTACTTTTCCGGCCGCGGTTACTACCTTGCCGCTTACCTGCACCGGACCGGGCGCTTCGCCTATAAAAAAGCCGCTGTTATTGCCTACCAGCGCCTCACTTAGCGACGCTGAAAGCTCAGCAAACTTTTTGGAATTAACATTACTGATGGTATACATCAAAATAAAGAATATCATCAGCAAAGTAATCAAATCCGCATATGTAATCAGCCACCGCTCATGATTCGGTGCTTTTTCCGGTTCCCTGCCGCCCCTTCGGCCCATAAGTTACACCTCATTTGCCTGCTTAAGCCTCTATTGCCCGCTTAAGCCTCTTTTGATTGAACCGTCTCCTGGCGCACCTTAGCAGACAGGAATGCCCGTAGTTTTTCCCTAACAATACTGGGGTTATCTCCGGCTTGTATAGAAAGAATCCCTTCCAGGGCAATTTCCTTCATAAACCGCTCCTGCTTGCTTTTAAGTCTAAGCTTATAACCAAGCGGTAAATAGAGCAGGTTAGCAAAACATACACCGTACAAAGTGGCAATAAAAGCTGTAGCAATAGCACCACCAAGGCTATCCGGGTCTGACAGGTTCCCCAGCACGTGCACCAAACCCATAACCGTCCCGACAATACCCAGGGTAGGCGAATACCCCCCGGCAACTTCAAAGATAGCCGCACCTATTTTATGGCGCTCATCTGTAAAATCAATTTGCGTTTCCAGGATATCCCTGACCAGCGCCGGGTCGGTGCCGTCCACCACCAGTTGGATGCCCTGGCGGAGAAAATCATCATCAATGCCGACTGTTTCCCGTTCCAGACACAATAGCCCTTCCCGCCGGGCTTTTTCCGCAAAACCAGTCAACGTAATAATAAGTTCGTTAATATTGTACTTTTTATCTTTAAAAGCTATTTTCGTTAATGTCGGCACTTGCTTTATATCATCCATCGGAAAACTTAAAATAGTTGCTCCCGCAGTTCCCCCAAAAACAATAATGGCTGCACCAAGAGCCCAAAGTGATAAGGGGTTGCCACCTTCTTCCCAAAACCCTAAAAGTATAGCACCAAAACCTAATATCAGACCTACAATAGAAGATTTATCCACTTTTTCGACCACCTTTTTTATTATAGGTTCGTTTGCAAACTCTTAGATAATATTGGCTATTTATTCGATTTTTCCTGCTATAAAATTGCATATAATGACAGATTTTTCAACAATATTAAACTTTCCTATTCCATTTCCAAACTCTAACACCAATATATCGATACTTCATCTCAAAAACTTGAGTATCTTACACTGTGAATTCTAGCACATAACCCGCCTATGCACCTTCTCACGCCCAGTTCCTATTATTTTTGGCAATATACGCCAAAAGAGCTGTTGACATTTAATTGTCAACAGCTCACTATTACTTCCCACAGCATTTCTTATATTTCTTGCCACTGCCGCAAGGACAGGGGTCGTTCCGACCGGCGCGGTTTTCCGCACGGACGGGCTGTTTTGGACCTTCTTCTTCATAACGGTTTTCCACAATATTTTGGTGCTGATGAGCAGGTTGCTCCACCACATTCACCCGGAAAATATACCTGACCACATCTTCCTGAATACTGTCAATCATATTCTGAAACATCTGATAGCCTTCAAACTTATATTCCACTAACGGGTCTTTTTGACCATAAGCCCTAAGCCCAATCCCCTGGCGCAATTGATCCATGGCATCCAGGTGATCCATCCACTTGTCATCGACTAACCGGAGCATCACAACCCGCTCAATTTCCCGCAGATTCTCCGCACCCAGCTCCTCTTCCCTGGCCTCATAAGTTGCCACGGAACGGTCAAAAAGCATTTCCTTCAATTCTTTGCGGCCTGTATCCTCAAGTTCTTCCGGCCCAAGGTCATGATGCGGCAGGAACAATTGTTCAGCATGTTCCAGGAGGCCCGCCAGATCCCATTCTTCCGGATGTACCCCCGGATTGCAGTATGTGTCAAGTGCCGCGTCAATCATAGTATCAATCATGCGGATAACAGTTTCTTTTAGGTTTTCGCCGGTCAAAACCTGTCTCCGCTGAGCGTATATAACTTCCCGCTGTTGGTTCATTACATCGTCATACTCAAGGACATGTTTCCGCATGTCAAAATTCCGGTTTTCCACCCTTTTTTGGGCCGCTTCAATAGACTTGGTAATTAGACCGTGTTCAATGGGCATATCTTCTTCCATGCCCAGTTTTTCCATCAGACCGCTGATATTATCGGAACCAAACAGCCGCATCAGGTCATCTTCCAGGGAAATATAAAACCTGGTGGAGCCCGGGTCACCCTGACGGCCGGCCCGGCCCCTGAGCTGGTTATCAATCCGCCGGCTCTCATGCCGCTCCGTACCGATAATATGCAAACCTCCCAAAGCTACAACCTGTCCATGCTCATCATCGGTTTGCATTTTATATTTATCATAAAGCGCCTGCCATTCAGAATTAGCCTTGCTGATATTTTCCTGGCCCTTTTTCTCCAATTCATCATAAGTCAGGAACTCCGGGTTGCCGCCCAGCAAAATATCGGTACCCCGGCCGGCCATATTGGTAGCAATGGTTACCGCGCCCAGGCGTCCGGCCTGAGCCACAATTTCGGCTTCTTTTTCATGAAACTTGGCATTCAGCACCTGATGAGGAATCCCCTTTTTTTTCAGCGTGACGCTAAGCTCTTCGGATTTTTCAATGGAAATCGTCCCCACCAGCAACGGCTGGCCTTTTGCATGCCGCTCGCTAATTTCCTGCACAGCGGCCCGGAACTTGGCTGCCTCTGTTTTATATATCATATCCGCCAGATCTTGCCTGACCAAATCCCGATTGGTTGGAATAACCACTACGTCCAGTTTATAAATCTTCCGGAATTCCGCTTCCTCCGTCTCAGCGGTACCGGTCATACCGGACAATTTCTCGTACATCCGGAAATAATTCTGGAAGGTAATAGTCGCCAGAGTCTGAGATTCCCGCTCAATCTTCACGCCTTCTTTGGCTTCAATAGCCTGGTGTAAGCCATCGCTGTAACGGCGGCCAAACATCAACCGGCCGGTAAATTCGTCAACAATAATAACTTCCCCGTCTTTGACCACATAATCCTTGTCCCGCTTCATCAAGGCGTGGGCTTTAAGCGCTTGATTAAGATGGTGGGTCAGTTCTATATGTTCATCCTCATACAGGTTATGCACTCCCAGCATCTGCTCCACCCGGGCTACGCCCGCCTCTGTAAGCACCACTGTATGAGCTTTTTCATCGACAGTAAAATCATCTTCCCTTTTCAGCCGCGGCACCAGTTTGGCAAAAGTATAATACAAATCAGTAGCCTTGTCCGCCTGTCCGGAAATAATCAGCGGTGTCCGAGCTTCGTCGATAAGGATACTGTCAACTTCATCCACGATGGCATAAAACAAATCCCGCTGCACTAACTGGTCCTTGTAAAGCGCCATGTTATCCCGCAGGTAGTCAAAGCCAAACTCGTTATTGGTGCCATAGATGATATCGGCAGCGTAAGATGCCTTGCGTTCTTCATATTCCAGCCCGTGGACAATCAGCCCTATGGAAAGTCCGAGAAATTTATATATCTGTCCCATCCATTCGCTATCCCGGCGAGCCAGGTAATCGTTTACAGTTATGACATGCACCCCGCGGCCAGTCAGACCGTTGAGATATGCCGGCAGGGTCGCTGCCAGGGTTTTACCTTCCCCGGTTTTCATCTCGGCGATGCGGCCCTGATGCAGTACTATCCCGCCAATCAGCTGGACATCAAAGTGGCGCATCCCCAACACCCTTTTTGAAGCTTCCCGGACCACGGCATAAGCCTCCGGCAAAATATCGTCCAACTCCCTGCCGCCGGCTAAAAGTTCTTTAAAGTAACCGGTTTTGGCCCGCAGTTCATCGTCCGTTAAGCCTGCCATTTCAGGCTCAAAATCATTAATCTCGTCCACTATACGCTGTAACTTTTTTACTTCCCGCGCGTTATCGTCAAGGAAACTTTTCAAGAAACCCAATACCATTTAATCAGCACCCTCTCATAAGACAAGGGACCGTGCGGCCCCTTACATTTTCAGAAATTCACTATCTTTTATTTTAGCATCTTTAAAAGGTGAATTCAAGTGGGAGCGCTACCCTTCGTATAGTAACCCACTTGTAGTACCCTTGGATACCTCCGGTCACAGTTTCCGGTTGACAGAAGTAAACTTATAATAATCCCGTCCCGGCACCTTTTTCATACCAAAGAAGATTAGCAGAAACGCGCCCAGGTCCAAAGCTATATCCCCAATACTCAACAATTGTTTTTGATAAGGCAGCGGCACATATATTATATCGCTCAGATAGGCCAGCCGGGTCATTTCCGCCACCACTTCCGGCCTGGCTCTGGCCGGCCGGTGCGGCCGGTCATTGAGCATAGCGTCATATGCATCTGCAACTGCCAACAGCCGAGCCTCCAAAAAAAACTTCTACAATAAAATAAATGAAAAAAGCCAGCGCAAAGGACATTTTTGTAATCTCGTGTTAAAGTTTTTCATTAACAATCCCACTTACAGTCTTGAAAAAAAATAAGGACCGACATTTTAAATAACTTTAACAATAGCAAAAATGGATACTACCAACTACCACTTCCAGTTAGCACCACCAGCTAAAACTAAAGCCACAAGAGCCATTACAACTTTTGCGATTGTTTTCATGTAAAGTTATCCCCCTGTCCCGTTTACCTCAGTTCGCTGCCGCTTTTAGCAAACCGGGACGCGCTTCGCTCGGGACTACTCTCGGCTAGGTAAGTCTCTCTGTTAAAACTTTACTTGTAAAACAACACATTTTTTTGAAATGGCTATTTCCTGTCGGTCCATAAATAATTTATTTATTGATTAAGAGGGCCAGCCGCCGGTTTACGGCGCTCAGGGTGGCCTTTACTGTCGCTTCCCGGTCGTCATTACGGTTCAGCGCAGCGCCAACCAGTTTTTCTTCACCCAGATTTGTCAACAAGGATACGGATACAACCACTGCCTGGTTATCACTTAAGTTGGTTACAGCCAAATCATCGGCCACTAGATTACAGGTTCCTTTCAGATAATCTTCCAATGCATGCAAAGTCGCCGCAACTACCAACCGCAACTTGTTACCGGCCGAACTGGGCCCTGATGCCGCCCCTTCATACTCATTATCGCCAATTCTTAGCTGCACCTTGGAATCTGTATGCCTGCCTATCGTCTTCAGGCTTACACTGAGCAGCAGCGGCCTTAAACCTGTATCTGTTTCATTGGTCTCATCGTCCTTCAGTTGTGCAACGCTTATTTTCTTATGGTCCAGACGAATCCCAAACTGAGCCACAAATACCGACTCAATATCACGTACAACCTGCTTAGGTCCGCGGTTGGCACCGGCCAAAACGTGAACATCCGTGATTTCACCAGACTCATCAGCCACTATGCGGGCGGAAATAACGTCTTTAATCTGACGGATAATGTCTTCATGCTCGGAAAACGGATTATTTATAACCTGCTCTTGTGCCATAATACCCCTCGCTCTGTATAATAAGAATAATTATTTCTATAAATTTCTACTTTTCCTTCAATTATCCTGCTTTTTTATACGGCATTATAATAAAATTATCCTACAAAATACTACAAATTTCTCACTTTTTCATTAGTACAAGCCGGTTTTCATTAGAAAAACGTGCCGCAATCAAACGGCACGTTTCGACATTATTATTTTTATTATTATGTTATTTTATTCTTTTAAAACTTGGTTCAATATCTTTAAAACTCCGGCTCAATCAGCCCATAATTACCGTCTTTTCTTTTATAAACCACATTTACTTCCTCGGTCTCAGCATTGGAAAAAACAAAGAAAGTGTGGCCCAGCAAATTCATCTGCATTACCGCTTCATCAACAGGCATGGGCTTTATGGCAAAACGCTTGGTGCGCATAATCTTTGCCGGCTCGATATCCGGCAAAGCCTCTGCAGCCACATCCTTAGCGCCGCCGGTGCGCTGCTTCTTGCTGAATCTGGCTTTATACTTGTTAATCTGTTTCTCCAGCTTTTCACATACCAGATCTATTGATGCATACATATCATCGGTGGCTTCTTCTCCCCGCAAAATCATACCGCCATTAACAGGTATGGTGACCTCCACCTTATGGGAAGCTTTTTCCACAGTCAAAGTAACCGTTGCTTCCCCGGCGTTTCCCCGGTATTTACCCAGTTTGCCTATGCGCTTTTCAACATATTCTTTTAGTGCGTCGGTAAGTTCAATGTTTTTACCTCTGACAGTTATGTTCATGACTGACACTCCTTTCGGTCACTTTATTATTATTATTCCCTTAGGATTGGTAAAAATCCTGCTCCATTTAACATTTTTTATAACCGTTAGCGATGAAAAACCCCGGAAAACCTTCCGGGGTTGGATTAACTATGAAGTTACCGCTTACAGTTTAACTACGTTGGCGGCCTGCGGTCCGCGTGCGCCTTCAACGATGTCAAACTCTACCTGCTGACCTTCGGCAAGGTTCTTAAAGCCCTCTTCCTGAATCGCGGAAAAATGTACAAATACATCGCCGCCGTCTTCCCGCTCAATAAAACCAAAGCCTTTTTCCTGATTAAACCATTTTACTTTACCTATCATTTTCTCATTCCCCCTAATCATTCTTCATGTAAACCCAGGTAACTCACATCGTTTATGATGATAGCATACCGCATTTTATTTGTCAACCATTGGAATTCCAGGATTAATATTGCCAACTTACTTAGAAAAACCAGAATGCCTGATGTGTCGAAAATAGCCTGTGGATAACCCAGCTTGTGGATATGGAAACTGTGGATAATGTGGATAAGTCTGTTGGTAAGTGGAATATCAAGGGGGTTTCTGTGGGCAATTATGTGAGTCACACTGTAAATTGTCGAATCGATATAAGTATAATACGATAATTTGTCGCATTAAAAAACAAACCCGGAGCATGCATCTGCTCCGGGCGTTGTATACCACTTCTTCTACTTATGGTTGGCGAAGCATTCACGGCAGTAAACAGGCCGTTCGTTGCGCGGTTGGAAAGGCACCTGGGTAGGCTGACCGCACTCGGCACAAACCACATCATACATTTGGCGGTTGCCGCCATTTCGCTGTGACCGGCGATTGGTCCGACAATCCCGACACCGCTGGGGTTCGTTTTCAAACCCCTTTTCCGCGAAGAACTCCTGCTCACCGGCAGTGAACACAAAATCGTTCCCGCAATCCTTACACACTAAAGTTTTGTCCTCGAAAGCCATTAAATGAATCCCCTCACTTTGTGAATTTTCGCCAACCTGACCGCCTGTCTCACCGACCGGTGAATAATAGGTGCAACAGGTTATAGCATTTATATAGTAAAATTATACAGTGCAACCAGGGCTTTGGCAAGAGTTTTACACAATATTACCGGTTATTCTACTTTATTTTGTCAAAAAAACGGGGTTCGGGATATTTTTCCGGTCGGTCGAGATATACCTGTTGAATTCCAAAATGCTGCTTGATTCTTATTTGCTCACTTACATTATCTTTTAATTGATTATTCAAGACTTCTTCGTTTTTCCTGTCTGATTCAATTATTGCATTTATTAATTGCTCAAGAACTTCTTTTTGTTCATATAATTCCTTTTTTAAATCTGCGTAGATGAGGTCTAATACCTTCTCAAGATTAAATTCTTTGAGATGCAACAGGTTCATAACAGCCTCTTTATGTGACACAATGTTTTTCTCAATTTCCTCGATATTATTAATTACTTCAATCCTGGCTGTAGATATCTGCTCTATCTCCTCAATATTTGTGTCAAAAACTATAGTCTGCATTTTTAGTGAAAGTTGCAGTAATTGCTTATAATACGGATACTGCTGTTTATACCCGCTGATAATATGTTCAATGTGACTATTCAGGTTTTTAACCTTCAAGATTCACACCACCTGCCGGCGTTGACTGGCTTTTAAATTTCAAAGCGGCTTCCGCCCAGGTCTCTCGCAGTTCAAGAATATGGTTTAATACCTCCGCCAAAATCTCCGGATCCTTTTTAATATTAGCTTCAATTAGTCTTCTGTTAAAATAGTCATAAAGGTTATATAAGTTATGGGCAATTTCATAGTCCATGTTTAAAGCAATCATTAGTTCAGTAATTACATCCTGGGTTTTAGTAATGTATAGATTGGATTCTTGAATATTATTAGCATCAATAGCAACCTTAGCCTGATTTAAAAACTTGATAGCGCCATCGTAAAGCATTAATATCAACTTCTCGGGGCTGGCGGTTTGTACTGAATTTTCCTTATACTGAGCATAAGGATTAGATATCATTGCAGACCACTCCTCTTTTAAATTATTATGAAAAAATACATAGCAACATTAGTATCGTTGTCTTTAGCGTATTACTTAATAGTTTTCTGTTGTTGCGGCAACCTCTAATGCACTAATTTGTTCATTATGCAAAACTGCCGTTTTAATAATAGCACAGACCTTTTCAATCTCATCAGCACCAACAGCCGTACCTGTTGGTAAGGCAATAACTTGTCGGACTACTTTTTCCGTGACTGGAAGCAGCAGCCTGGCATGGGGAAAATATGAACGATACGGTTCCATCCTATGACAACCGGGATAAAAATAACGCCGGGCCAAAACATTTTCCGCTCTCAGAATATCAACTATCCGGTCACGGCTAATGCCAGTTGCAGTCTCGTCCACCATCAGAATAATATACTGATAGTTGCACTGCTCACTTTTATTGTATTGTCGCAAAGTAATCCCCGGAATCCCGGCCAATTCTCTTTGATACAAATAATAATTTCGTTTATTAATTTCAATAAACTCGTCTAAGCTCTCCAATGAGGTCAGCCCCATTGCTGCAGATACTTCATTCATTTTGCCGTTAGTGCCTATGTATGAAACGTCATCCTGGCCTGCAAAACCAAAGTTCTTCATCAACCTGATTTTAGCCGCCAAATCATCATCATTAGTTACTACAGCCCCGCCCTCAAGGGTATTCAAAAACTTAGTGGCATGAAAACTAAATACTTCGGCATCCCCAAACCCTCCAATTATACGGCCGTCTTTTGAGCAGCCAAAGGCGTGGGCGGCATCGAACATTAACTTTAACCCTCTGCGATTGGCAATCTCCCGTAAAGCATTTACATCACAAGGCCGGCCAAACAGGTGCACGCCAATAAGACCAGTTGTGCGAGGGGTTATTAGTTCTTCCACCCGTCCAGGATCAAGGCAAAGGCTTTCAGCATCAATATCACAAAAAACCGGCGTAATCTCCTGCCACTGCAAAGCATGCGCGGTAGCAATAAATGTCATGGAGGGAATTATTACCTCTCCGGCTAGCCCTAAAGCGCGAATAGTAATCTCTAACGCTACTGTAGCGTTGCACATGGCAATACAATGCTTTACCCCTACATATTCAGCAATTTTTTTCTCAAATTCTTGAACAAACGGTCCGTTATTAGTTAACCAGCGCCGATCAAGCATCTCGTTAATCCGTTCCAAAAACCGTTGACGGTCACCAAGGTTGGGCCGCCCCACATGTAACACTTCTTCAAAGACAGGCTTTCCACCAAGGATACTAAGTTCTTCTAAGTTTTTATTCAAACTAATACCACCTTCTTCCACCCCTTACAAACATTATTTACTCTTTTCACATAATAAAAATATACTGGAACAAAGATCCGGATATTGTTGGCCCAACTGGTAGCAACCCTCCAAGTATTCTTTTGAGATAATATCTGTATTTAGCAACTTATCCCATTGAAAGTTGGCCAGTGCTTTAAAAAATATTCCTGATCTGTGAATAACACTTAAACCTGCTGCTTTTACATCTCTTTCCAGAGTATCTAATGTATAAGTAATTCTGTGTCCGTGTTCGGCTTCTGCTTTTGTTACAGCAGCATTATGAGTAATCAGACCCATTTTTACCGCTATTTGTCTAGATGGTGCGTTTGCATTAGGACACACTAAGAACAACCGCCCAGTTTCTGAAAGCCAGTCATCATTAATCCTTTTCAGCAAAGAAACCGGATTGTCTATATGCTCCAAGACATGAGTCAAAATAATATTGTCATATTTAATTGGCAATGTGACATTTTCAAAAAGTGCATTAATGATTTTAACTTTGTCACCCAACATTTTTTTTGCAGTTTCAATAGCTTCATCAGAAGCCTCTATACACGTAAGATTTTCAAAATAAGGTAAGAGCCGTTTTGTAAAATTTCCTTTGTAACTACCAAGTTCAAGGCAACTGCCTTTTCTAAAAAATGGTTCAAATGATTTTATCATATATGGATGCATTACATCGAAATCAAAACTGTATGCATATTTATTTTCATTCGTTTCTTTAAGTTCTTTATTATAATCTCTTTTAATATTCATCCTAACAGTCCTTTATAATATATTTTTATCTGGATTTTCCTTATTTCTCTAGTCGAGCTAACCCAAAGCCATACCGTCCGAATTCATTGCCATTATATAACATATATACACTATCGTTACACTTAAATACGTGAGGATAACACAACATATCAGAATCCCAGCTACCCTCTGTAACATCAATTCCTGCTTTTGAATCATCTCTTACCCAATTTATCATGTCTTCTGAGTAAGCGTAACCTATTCTGTAACCTTTATCTTTATTTGTTCTAAAATCAAATGACTGTCTATAACAAAAAAACATGTGTAATTTGTTTTTTATTCTTATGACTGTTGGAAGAGCCTGGCATTCATCGATATATTTATCGGTAATTATTTGACTGCCTTCTTTAACCCATGTAATGCCATCTTGCGATGTGGCATGTCCTATTTTGTATATCCGATCTGGAGCATTGCCTTCCGGTGACACCTTCCAGTGGGTCCCATATATATACCACATATGAAAAGTGTCTTCAAAAATGCTGACGAAGGGGTCTGCTACTAAAAAAGGTTCATGTAATGAAGCTGCTAAAACTGGTCCATTGCCAATCCTCTCAAAAGTACGACCATCATCACTACTTATAACCAGTCCAATACCTGAATCGGCCGAAACAGAGACTCTTCTTGTCCAACCACTTGTATAGCCAAATATTTTGTCTTTAACTCTTATAACATTCATTGGAAAAATTCCATGCTCATCAAAGCAGCCTAATTCCCCTAACTCAATAACTGTATTATTTGAAATATTAATCACTTCCTTAAAGTTCTTATCCATATCGATAAACTGAATATAGCTAAGGTATTTTCCATTTTCTGATTTCCTTCTGGTCGAAAAATATATTCTTACGTAATCGTCAAAAACCAACGCTTGTGGAGACTGTGCAAATTCAATACAACCCTTCGGTAATTTATAATTTGTCGGATCAAATATTTTGCCAAGTTTTTTCCACTTCATAAAAATAATATCCTTTCCAATTTAATCAAGATTACCGTCTAATTGAGCTATACCAAAACCATATTTTCCAACCTGGTTTCCTATATAAAACATATAAATGTTGTCATCAAGTTGAAGCAAATGTGGATATGCAACCATTTCGGAATCCCATCCATTTACAGAAACATCAATACCGGCCTTGGAATCATCACGAACCCAGTTTTCCATGTCCTCCGAAAAAGCGTACCCAATTCTGTAGCTTCTCTCTTTATTATTTCTAAAATCAGTGGCTTGTTTAAAGCAAAAAAACATATGGTATTTGCCATTGTGAAAAAAAACGTCCGGACTAGCTTGTGTTTCCTCTTCTCCTAATCTATTAGCTATAATATCTCTATTTAGTTTTGTCCAGTTCAGACCATCGTTTGAATGAGCCATTCTAATTCTGTAAATCACCTCCGGTCTGCCACCTGATTCTATCCACTTCTTACCTGCTATGTACCATAAATACCACTTGTTATTATATTTTCTGATTTTAGGACCACTCAAAACAAATGGTTCATCGGGTGTATATGACAAAACAGGGCCCTTCCCAATTCTATTGAAGGTCTCACCGTTATCATGGCTTATTGCAATGCCAATGGCAGTATTAAAAGGAACCGATTCACATCTTGTATGACCCGTATAATAAGCATAAATTTTATTTTCATTTCTAATTACAGAAGTTGGATATATGCCAAATTCATCAAAAGTACCCAATTCGCCTAATTGAAGAATAGGTTCTTTGCTGATATTTATTATTTTAAATAGATTTTTTCTATCCAAATCAACATAAGCAGTATAGCTAATATACATACCATTGGCATCCGGCTCCGGGCGACAGCTAAAATAAACTCTGACAAAATTGTCAAAAACTAAAGCGCAGGGAGCTTGCGCAAATTTTTTAAGCCAGCTTTTTCCCTTCACATCTTGCGGATTAAAGACCCTACCAAGTTTATTCCACTTAAACATTCCCATCCCCCATTTGTATTCTTCAATTGATGCTTTATATCTTGCATTAACTAATAATTTCTTTTGCTTGCTATTGCGAAAAGATTAGCGCAATACTGCGGGACATCTTCTCCCAACTTATAAAAAGCTTTCACAGCATCCAATCCCAATTCAATCATCTGAGATTCTGCAAGAGGTTTTAGGTATATTCCTTTTATAGTTTCAAGCATTAAGCCTGCACTTGAAATATGCTCCGCTAGCATTTCGACAGTATAAAGTCTTCTATGGCCCAGTTGGTAGTCTTTTGGTGCAAATTTATCAAAACTCTCCAACAACCCCATCTCAAGCCCCGCTCTTCTATTTAAGCTCATGCAATTAGGAACCGAAATAAAAACTTTTCCTTCCCCTAATAATAAACTTTTAATTTTTTTTAAGGCTAAAACAGGGTCAACTACATGTTCCAGCACATTTAAAAAAATAACATAGGCAAATTTTTTTGGATTCTGGAATTCTTCAAGCAGACCACTGTATGTGTTGATTTCAGTTTTTAAGCGATTCTTCATTAATTTCAGATTTTTTTGGGAAGGTTCAAGCACAGACAGGTCATCGAATAGTTTAATGAGGTGTTCCGTAGAATAACCATTGCCGCATCCTATTTCAATAGCAGGCCCCCGCGTATTGACTGCTCTCTTAATTAAATCAACCTCTCTGTCGACGAGAAACTCATCCATCAGGTCACCCTTTTTATAAAAGTCGCTAATGTTTTCAAGCATATCTATTTCTTGATTCATTAAAATAAACTCCTCTTTTAAAATTTTTAGTAACCTAGATTCCTTGCCCCAGTCCTAAGACACCCATAATAATATCCACTAAAACCGGCCTTACCCATCAATTCACCCACCTTTTGGATATCATAATTTACTCTATGAAGATGAAATGTCTTACTATCCCATGTTGCGAAAGCAGCTCTGGGATCACCATCTCTTGGTTGACCCACAGAACCAGGATTACAATATATTTTTTCTCCAAAACTATTAATAGTTTGGATGTGATTATGTCCCGAGGCGAAATACTTGCCATCAATTTTGTTAAAATATTCCTCTGACATTTCCAAATATTCGTCGATAGGATCATTCCACCCGCCATGTACCATAAAGATATTAGCAAAATGTATAAATACAGGAAAAGTAGATAACCAGTCCAAATTTTCTTTACTGATTATTTTTCTTTGATAAGCTAAACAATCGTTAACACTTTTAGATCGAGCACAAAAACTTTTAGCGACCATATACCAATCGTGATTACCCATTACACATTTTACATTTCTGGCTCGAAGCTCATCACAACATTCATTAACTTGCGAATAATAGCCGACAACATCACCAAGACAATAAATATCAGTAATTTTCATATCATCTAAGACCTTTAAGACTTCCTGTAAGGCAATAAAATTACCGTGAATATCAGAAATAATTCCGATCATAAAAAACATACTCCTCAATATACCTAATTGCCGTACCCCTTTTTATAAGAGGTTGAGCAGGTATTTCTCCGTACAAAAAGTAATTGACACTCATAGTGGATTCATTATAGCCAAAAGCCGTTCTAATTGAGGTTGCAGAAGAAATTCTGGGATTTATCTCTAGCAACTTTAGCATTCCATTATGTTTTCTAAACTGAAAATTAGTAGGCCCGACCGGTTTAAAAATACCTGCCAGGTCTATTATTATGTTTTCAGCTTCTTCAACATTTACTACCTGCGCTTTTTCAGTAAAACCATCTCTGGATAGTTTCCTTTTTAGAGAAATATAACAACAAAGACAACTATTTTTATCAAAAAATGCCGATATAGTATATTCTTCCAGGTCATTACCTATAATTGGTTGTGCCATAATTATAGGTCCTAATTCCTGCCGGTGTTTTTGAAAAATATCGCTTGAATCTACCATGACTATTCCCTTGGAACCAAAGCCACATCGAGGTTTTAATAGAAAAGGGAGGCCATACTCATCTGCGAGTTCTTCAAAATCACCGTTAATTCTAGATTCTATAGCCAGATTAGAATTACTTTGATTTAATTTTTCATAAAAAAGCCATTTATCCCCACACAAATTGACTAATTCCAAATTATTTACTAAGATTTCTACCCCGGTTTTTTTAATCACATTATACATACTCGCCCATTTGAACATATCTGCTTCAATTCCTGGAATAATCATATCTACATTATGTTTTTTTATAACATAACACAACCATTCAATATAACAATTATCCGTGGTCTTTGGTGCCTTTTCAAAAATATCGCAAAATGCAGGGGCTATTGAATCTTCATATATTGTCGTACCTATAAGTCTAATTTTTTTGGTGCTCTGACGCAAAGACCGTAATATTCCATATCCAACAATCCCACTAGCGCCTGAAACAAGTATCGTTTTCATAAATTATTCCTCTTTCGATAATTGGATATCTTGTCCATACCTGAATTAATGCCAATCTGTGGGTAGAATCCAATTTTTTCATACAATAACGAATCAATTGGAAACACATTATCAGGAATATCTTTTTTATCCTTAAGAAAAATAATTTTCCCGCCTTTATTAAATGAGGAAAACGCTGCCCGCGCAATTTCGCTTAACTTAACATTTTGCGGGTTTGTACAAGAATAAGCACCCAGACATCCTGTTTTTATAATGCGAATAATGATTTCTACCAGATCTTCTACGTGAATATAATTTCTCATGGCATCGTTAGAGCCATAAATAATAATATCTTCACCCGCTTCAGCCCTATCAGCCATTAAATATAACAATGGCTGATGCTTACGGTATTCCCCTTTTTCATCATATAACTGGCTTGGCCTTAAAATGGTTAAAGGTAATTTTTTGCTTTTACAAAAATAAACCGCTAATTCTTCTGAATGTTTTTTTGATATGCTGTAAATGTTGTAATATGATGCGTTTTCTCCTAAAGTTGCATAGATTGATGAAACAATAATTAAATGCTTAACTTTTGCTTTATGAGCAGCTATACATACTTTTAATGTTCCTAATGCATTAACTTCTTCTGTTAATAAAATTTCCTCATCGTTGTTACCATTGGAACTAGCTGCAACATGAACCACTATGTCTATATTATCCGGGAAAACTATTGAATCTAAGCTATCCAACAAATCACACTGTATATCGCAATTTTTCCTTCCAAAAGATACAACTTCATAATATTTTAATAATCTTGGTTTTAAGTATTGAGCTAGTAATGCTGTACCTCCAACTATAACTACCTTTTTCATTTTCTTCACCCTCATTAGTTATATTAACTCATACTCATCAAGCATCTTTTGGATTTCAGCAATACTATTAAACATCATTACATCAATAATCGAAAGCCATGGTATAAACTCATTATCAAATTGCTGATATGTAACAGATTTTGATTTTATAAATTTCAAGGAAATATTATGGGAATTAAAAGCTTGTTTGGAATAAAGATTTTGTCCACCGATGGCATTAATATATTCGTGTGCTCCGAGTTCTTCACATATTGCTATTACTTTAGCCTGAGACTTTAAATTGTGATCAATATTAATATCCGAAGATTTAATGATTGAGGTTTCTATACTTAAATATCTACATACCTCTTTAACAGAAAAAAATATGTAATTAAACAAATTAGTTTCATTGTTTAAAATTACTTTTTCAAAAACTGCATATGCCAGCTCAAAATATAGGGCATTTTTATATGCTGCTCTTATCTGATTTAATAATTTTGCTTTATTAAAATCCGGAGATATAACCCTATCTTTGACATCCAGAAAATCAGAGTCTTTTTTTAATGAAATAGAAAAAAAAGCATCTTTTCCATTTTGCAAATATCGGTTTCTGTTAATCCATCCCTTTTTCGTATATTGTATATTATCGTATATAACAAATTTCTCAACAGCATTAATTAATTGAAAATACCCTATATAAGGAAATATATAGGGCTGCATTATTGCCAGCCTCATTTTATCCCCCACAATATTCATTCCTTACAAACAATGTATAGGTTATCATTTTTTTCTAATCCATATTTTTCTGCATCTAATGCACCGAATTTATCAGCGTGGTTATATGTCTTAACAGTAAATCCAGCAGCTTTTAATCTATCTACATAATCTCTTGCATAAATTCTCACATGATCCGCTTGACCAAAAACTCTTTTGCGTTCTTCCGGTGTAGTTACCGAAAAATCCTCATAAGTTTTATCAATACTAATTGATATAGGAACCTGTAAAACTCCCCAACCTCCTACTTTTAATACCCTGTATAGTTCTTGCATTGCTTTGAGATCATCCGGAATATGCTCTAATACATGACTGCATATTATAACATCAAAACTGTTATCCGAATAATTTATATTTGTAGCATCTAATTCTACCGTCTGATCATCTCGCGGGAACAAATCTCCGCATACATATTGAAGCTTCGTATTGCCAGATAGCCATTTCCTTAGATTAGGTTCAGGGGCAATATGTAAAACTTTTTTATCAGCATGTACTAAATCAGTTTCGTTTTCGATGTATAAACGACAAAGTCGTTCCCTGTCATGCGAACGGCATTTGGGGCATATCGCATATTTATTCGACATTTCAAATTCATATCCAGGAAAATCAAAAAATATATCCGGCCATGGAATAAATGATTTAAAACTGCTATTACAAAAGTGACAAAAATGTTTATCCTGAGTTTGTATTATTCTTTCTAATAATTTATTACAGGTATCATAGGCCTCTTCTAATAAGTCCTGGTTACGATTTTTAATAGCCAGTTGTATAATGTTTGTACATTTCCGCAAGTAAGCATTGAGAGCGCTTTTGTAATCTTCCTCAAGATTCAGGAAACCATCTTCTCTGGCATCATCGAGTAGATACACCCATTGACCAAATGACTTTCGAATCACCTCAACGGACTGTTGATTTTGTCCTGGGTGCTGCCTGAAAAAACTCAGTGGTTCAGAAATATAAACTGCATTTCCTTTGGCAAGTAAAATCAACCAGGCCACAATATCAATAGGTCCCATATATTGCCGGCCTTTATAAATGCCAAATTTTTCGGTAAGATCTTTTTTTCTAAACAAAACAGTTGATGGTTCTCCGATAACGTTTAAACAATTTACCAACACATAATCTCCAAAACTTTTACCATTAAGCACTGTATCCCGGTCAAAAAGCCTTTTCGTGGCATCAATGGGATCTAAATATTTACCTTCAAAGTCAATCAATTGCCTGTAAGAAGTCACCAAGGTAATATTTTCGTTTTGCAGGAAATAAGCCATCATCTTTTCTATCTTTGTTTCGTGAAATAAATCGTCATCAAAAAGAAAATTAATATATTCCCCTCTTGATAAATCAAAACATTTATGAGGATTTTCGGCATAAAGATTTTTTTCGTTCTTGTAATACCTTATTTGGGGATACTTCTGCACATATGGTTTAATCATTGTTTGTACTTCATCATTAGTACTGTCATCACAAATTACTATTTCTATATTTTTGTAGGTCTGCTTTAAAACACTCTGAACAGCAAGTTCCAGATAATGCGGCCTGTTATAAGCCGGGATTAATACACTTACTAAAGGTAACTGATTTTGCTCACTCTCTTTTATCCGGGATATCAGTTTAACTATATCCTCATCCTTTTCCTTGATCATGTTTAAAAACTGCAGCGCCATATCGTTTTTACCGATCTGAAAGAGGACATAGCCTAAATTATAAAGGGTATCGATATTGTGATTATTTATTTCAAAGGACTCCTGAAGCAGGGGAAGGACAAATTCGTAAAGATCGTTCTCGTAGCATTTAGTGGCGAGCATGGTTAGGAGTTTATCTTTGTTTGTAATTTCCTGTTTTACAGTTTCTATGAGGCTGTCAATATTGACTTCTCCACCCGCCAGTTTTAACAGCACCGCTTTGAGTGATTCGTTATTTACATCCCCGTCTTCTATTGTCTTTAGTAACGCTTTAAGCTCCGACATTGTTTCGCCCTCTCCTTTAATCGCTGATTCTTTTAATATAATGTTCAGTGATAACCTGTGCACAACGACTTGCCCCCAGGCCGTCAATGAGCCGCTGACCGATTACGGCCATAGCTTCCCGTGCCTCAGATGAATTTAATGCTAATACTGCCTCACTGATTTGTTTTCCGGCTACCTGATCGCCCATACCAAGATTTAGCACGGCCCTTTCCCGGGCCATTTTTTCTGCCACCATCACCTGGTTGTCAGCCTGCAGCAAAACCACTGCCGGCGTGCCGGTGGCCGCCAGTTCATACAAGGTGCTGCCTCCTGAGGAGATAGCCAGGTCACAGTCTGACATAAGCTCCCGCATTTTATTTACCCCTGTTTTAAAAACCACTTCCTTACCTTGCAGCCCCTGGGCAGCAGACCTGATTTCTTCCAGGTTTTCAAAACTGGGACCGATTACTGTTGTAATCCTGAACTCCCCGGGTACCGCACACAGGCTGCGCAAAATCATTGGGGTCAGATTTAAAATATCGCTGCCACCTACGGTAACCAGAATCTGCTCAATTTTTTGCCTGGCCTTGCGCTCCGGAACATTGCAAAATTCTCGGCGCAAAAGGGTATATTGGCTGCCCAACAAAAATCTCGTGTTTCCGTTGGAACTTTTATAATCAAGGTCATTGGCGTAAAGATTGCCGTTTATCACAATATCTGACGGCCAAGGCCATAAATTCAAATCATCGATGCTAACCAACAATTCTGCTTTTTTCTTTAATTCTTTTAAATACTCTTGGCTGATTTTATATGAATCGGTGATAACAATACTGATACCGCTGTTTTGAATAATCTCACCGGTAACCTCTAAATCCCGGGAGAAATCATGATTGGCGGGAAGGGGAATAACGGGGAAATCGTGCTCAATAATTAGCTGCTCAACCTGTCTGTCCTCAACCGAAATAAAAACCACATCGTGGCCCAATTGCTTTAGTTCCAAAGCCAGGGCCAGACAGCGCATGATATGGCCCAAACCGATTCCGGCACCGCCGTCAGCCCTGACGGCGGTACGTATTGGTTTAGATCCGTGGCTTTGCTCAAGCCTTTTTTTGCTCGATATGCTCATTAATTTTTATCAACTCCGGTTTGTCATTAAAAAGCGCCATCACATCAGTTATATCGATTATTTGCCCCGGCCGGTAGAGGGCTTCGTAAATGGTTTTGATCAATGTGAAGTCTTCCCCGGTGTCCACACAAATCCTGATTTCCGGCCTGTTCAGAGGCGGCCGGGCGCTTACGTTTTTTAATGTATACTCATCAGGGTGCCGGTACATATACAGGGTGACATGTTCCCGGTAAGGCCCGGGTCCAACCAACGCAGCCACCTGCCGGAGGCCGGCAGCGGAAAATACCTCTGTATCCAGACCCCGGGGATAAGTTCGCTCAATGACATTACTTACATAATCAGCTTTACTTTGCCGGTATTCATCGACTGCTTGGTCGATGGTGCCGGGATCAATCAGCGGGCAGTCGCCGGTCACCCTTACCACTGTGTCTGCGCCATACTTTTCTGCGGCCCCCAGGTAACGGCCCAAAACATCCTCCTCGTCCCCGGCGAACCAGCCGATACCCAGTTGTTGTGCCAAAGCCACCACCGGCTTGTCCGCCGGTTTGTCGGAGGTTGCCAGGACAATCTGGTGCAGGGTTTTGGCTGCGCTAAGTCTTTCTACCAGGTGTTCCAGCATGGGTTTCCCCATCAGGTCCAACAGGATTTTGCCCGGCAGACGTTCTGAACCCATCCGGGCCTGGACTATGCAAACGGTTTTAGCCATTGATGCGCCCCCTAATCACAAATCACGCCTAGTATAGGTCAGATTTTTTCCCAGGTCACCGGTTCGTTGGCCATAATATCTACCTGCGCTATGCGGCCAATGACCAGATCAATGTACTTAGGCATCAATCCAATACCGGGACGCAATATAGCAAGCATCTCTTCAGTTATCATTGTCCCTTCAGGAATATCCACTTTGGCAAAAATACTTCTCCTGGCCCGCCGCCGGTGAAAACCTTCACTTGCCGCCATTTGTTTTACCGGACTGCCGATAGCCGCTTCCGCCTCCCGGATACCTTGCACCATCGCCCTAAGTTCTTCAGGGTTGAGCGCAAACTTATGGTCAGGACCCTTTAAATTTCGGTCTAAGGTAAAATGCTTTTCAATCACGGCCGCGCCCCGCGCTACTGCGGCAATAGGCACGGTAATCCCGGGGGTATGGTCGGAATAACCTGCCGGCACCTGAAAAGCCTGGGCCAAGGTATCCATAGCGGCAAGATGCACATCAGCAAAAGCGGCCGGATAATTAATGCCGCAGTGAAGTAGTATTAAATCCCGGTTCCCCGTACTGTAAACGGCCGACACCGCCTCTTCCACCTCACCGATGGAAGCCATGCCGGTAGACAGGATTACCGGTTTTCCCTTACCGGCCACATATTTCAAAAACGGCAAATCCACCATTTCAAAAGAGGCAATTTTAAAGACCGGCATATCCAACGCCTTTAACTGATCAACTGCCGCATAATCAAAGGGGGTGGACAGGAACATAATACCTTTTTGCGCCGCGTATGCGGCCAATTCGGCCTGCCATTCCCTGGGCAGCTCAAGACCTTGATACAATTCATATAAAGTAGCTGCAGCGCCAAATTCATTCCCCAATTTAGCAATCTCATGCCGGGTTGCAGCGGCAATTTTGCCGGCCTCAAAGGTCTGAAACTTAACCGCATCAGCCTCGGCCTCAACCGCTATTTCAATAAGTTTTTTGGCTTGTCCCAAATCCCGGTCATGATTGCTGCCGGCTTCAGCTATAATAAAACAGGGTTGACCTTTACCAATGCACCGGTCTCCGATTTTAACAGCCATTGCTCTCACTCCGTTTAACCTGAATTAGTTTTTAAGTATTCGCCTTTCAATATAGCCATCATCACAACATCTCTAAATAAACCGTCTTTTATAATATCTTCCCGCAATATGCCTTCCGGCCTGAAACCTACTTTTTCATAAAGTCTGATGGCCCGCTCATTATTGGCAAAAGCCCGCAAATAAATTTTATTCAGACCTAATTCTGTAAAACTATAGTTTAGCATAAACCGGCAGGCTTCCTGAGCATACCCCTGTCCCCAAAACTTTTTTGCGCCAATCAGAATGCCCATTTCACCTTTTTTATGGAAAAATTCCAAATTGCCGAGGCCTATAGTCCCAATTGGCTGACTGCTTTGCTTATCTTCCAAAAGAAACTCTTGACGGGTCTGATCATCCTTTATGCGGCCTAACCACGTCAGATGTGCTTCCCTGGTTAACTGCTCTGAAGCAAAAAGAAACTCTGCTATTTCCCTATCGTTACGCCAACTGACAACGAAATCGGTATCATTTTCCTGAAGCGGCCGGATAATCAGCCTGGGCGTATTATACACACCAACACCCCTAACAGTTTTCATCTATAAAATACCTAGCTTAAAACCAGTGAAATTGCCCGCACCGGCGAAAAGTATTCCGGTTCATATTTTTCAATCCCCTGGGACAGTAAAAAATGATCGGTAAAACCGGCCGTATGCCGCACATTATGATCCACGACTGAAATCGCTTGCATGATAATCTCCTCATCAACCGGCACCCCTTTGGCAGTGGCCAGGCCAACTGCTAGAAACCTTATCAGGGAATAAAAGAATGCCAACGCATAAAAACCGGCTTCCAAACCAAATATGTATAGTAGCTTGGAAAACACATTGCAGACCAGGTAATTCCCGGTAATATAGCCTAATTCCCGTTCATTGTAAAGTTTCTGAAGCTGTCCCTGATAAAAAGCAAAACACTCTTCCTGCACCGGTTTATTAACGCTTAACCCCAACGCCCCAAATACTGTCTCAGCTATTTGGTAAAATTCGGCCGTGGATGTGCCCAGCCCCTTTTTAAAATCAAGAAACTTTTTTAGGACCCGCACCTGATAATCCATTTGCGGCTTAATACCGCCAACCTGCCGGGCTAAAGCCCGGTAATTCTTTAACAACTGCGGGTATTCGTTTTGTCTGGTTTGGTCATCGGCATATTTGTGAAAACTATGAATCAACATACCAACGGTAGCCATCCGCACATCCAGAGTAAAGACCCGGTCCTGAAGAATCTTTATCACGGCCTCTTCCATGGTAAAATACCATTTGGTCTCATCTTTGGCATTTAGCAATTCTTCGCTTATAGAGGGAAGAATTAAGTGCGATACATCAAAGAAAAAGCCGGGTGGATTTTTCAGCACCTCTATTTTTTCTTTGCATAACAGAAGTTTCTGGGTTTCCGGACAACTAAAGGTAACAGATATTTCAGTCCCTCTGGGCGTAACAAAAATTCGTCTGGGGAAAATAGTGCACACATATGGCAGGTAAGCTAGTCCAAAGTTCTTATGAATCTGGCAAAGATTATTTTCTTTTAACCTGCAGTCCCCGTTTTTTTCGACAAACCTAGCATACCCGGCTTCATTTTGGGGGGGCGGCAGTATTTCCGTCGCCTCTTTTAACAAATCTTCATCAAAGATTTGCAGCAATTTCCGGTATTCAACCTCGCTTAAATAAATATGCCATCCCTTGCCGCAACAGCCGCCGCACATTTTACAGTTGAAGTCTGCCATATTGCTTAAAACCAAATAATCTCCCATTATTACCTGCTCGCCTCCCCGGTTAGTTATTTCTTACCTGTTGCCATTCATCACGCTGATTAGTTCCTGTGCCCGATGAACGTAAGTATGCCGGGCCAAAACCTTTTCCCGGCCGGCCCGGGCAATTTGCACCCGTTCTTCGGGGCGGTCGGTATAATAAGCAATAAGCTCATGCAGCTCCGCTAAAGAACGATAACAGACCATTTCTTTACCCAACTCAAACATGTCTTCCAGGTCACGGCGGTAATCGGTAATCAGGAATCCGCC
>CAZWUW010000006.1:0-57657 GCA_964636895.1 uncultured Eubacteriales bacterium | reverse complement strand
ACCCTTGATTTCTTTAATGAGTTTATGAATGCCGAACTGCGGGTCCACTTCAACTAACAAATGTACGTGGTCAGGCATGATTTCCATTTCTATGATTTCGACTTGACGCTCGGCACAGATTTTCACAGTCAACTCCTTTAATCGCCGTTCCACGTCATTAATAAGAACTTTCCTACGATACTTCGGACACCAAACCACATGATACTTACAAGAGTACACAATATTGTTATTTGACTTAAATTTAGTATTCATGATGGTATTATATAATATTCAAACATCTAATACAACTAAAATAATAAACCTATCGAAAAACATCGAGTTTTTCAATAGGTTGTGCCTTATATCCCCATAGCTGAAGCTAGGGGCTTTACGGCACTCTTAGTAAATGCTATTTTCAGTTTTTTTGTGCGGCCGTAAAAAATTTTGAAAATTCCTATGTTTTGTGCTAAAATATTGACGGTATAAAACTCTGGGAGGTTATTATGGCAGGTCATTCCAAATGGGCAAATATAAAACACAGAAAAGCCAAACAAGATGTTCAGAAAGCAAAGATTTTTACTAAAATCGGGCGTGAATTAATCGTAGCTGCTAAAAGCGGCGGTGGTGACCCGGAAGCCAATCCCCGCCTGAAGGCGGTTATCCAGAAAGCCCGGGAAGCAAATATGCCTGGTGACAATATTCAGCGAGTAATTCAGAAGGCCACCGGTGAATTGGCCGGTGTGTATTATGAAGAGCTGGTATACGAGGGTTACGGGCCAGGGGGTGTGGCGGTGCTGCTTGATATCATGACAGATAACCGCAACCGCACCGCCGGGGATGTGCGCCATTTGTTTTCAAAATATGGCGGTAATATGGGGGAAGCCGGTTGTGTAAGCTGGATGTTTACCAAGAAGGGGCTTTTGACTCTGGATAAGGCGGAATTAACAAAGGAGCCTGATGATATTATGCTGCTGGCTCTGGAAGCCGGCGCCGAGGATATGAAAGAGGAAGCTGATATGATTGAGATTACCACGCCGCCGGAGGATTTTGACCGGGTAAAAGCAGCGCTTACTGCGGCGGGTTTGCGGTTTTCGCTGTCGGAAATTACGATGATTCCGCAGACTACGGCGGCTATAGCCGGTGCTGATGCCGTCAAGATGCTGAAGTTGATGGACCTGCTGGAAGAACATGACGACATTCAGGCTGTTTACGCCAATTTTGAAATTGACGATGATGCGTTGTTCGGGGGATAAGCAGCGACAGTTTGTAAATTTCTTAGCCAGGGTTCCTGGAATGATAAAGTTGCATAATATGTTGTCGATTATTATATTGATGGTAATAAAGTTAGCGAAAGCGTTAGCTCTTATGTATATAGTTGGGATACTACCAAGTTTTCTGACGGAAATTGATATAGTTTTTTATTCAAGGAACGGTGTTGATGTAAAATATGAACATGATTCACTGGAAATTTAACCGGGATTAATGCTTTCAAGGGTGCCAATAATATTTACTCCAACCAGTACCATTACAATGACCGGAACCTTGTCGACCGGCTGACGGATGCCAACAACAATATCTTGCCGCATCAACCAAATTTACTTTAGGCACCGGTGGTCTACTGGGGCAAATTAGCCCGGATACGTCAGCACAGTACTTCTTCTATGATGCTTTGGGCAGTTTGGGTGCCACTGGCGACCAGGCCGGAAACATTACCGGGTCTTATAGATATGACCCATGGGGAACAGTCATTCAAAAAAGCGGCGCAACTGAAAGCAAGCGTAACTACGTAGGGAATATTTGATGGTGGATTAGTTTTCGATGAAGAAGGCATTCGCCCAATGTATGGAGGGGACAATCAAAGAAGTTACTCTGCAGGCTTATCGTCAGGTAAAGCACTTGGAGTTACAGCGGACTATGTTGGTGACCCGTTTTTTAAATGGTAAGGGGGTACAAAATGAAATATAGTTATTTAAAAATAAGCAGATGCGGTAGCTGGCAGCGCGTTTTAGACGATTAAATATATTATTTACGGTATAAAACCTCCTTTTTTTGGCAATAATGTTTAATTACCAAGGCCAAAGAAAGGAGGATTACTTATGTTCAGGTTTAAAAACCACTATCTTTACGCCGGCATGGTAATTATATTTTTTTTAAGCTTTGCCACAGCTTACGGAATTTACGGACAGGCATGGTTACCCCGCTTTACACACAGTCCGCAGCCGGCAGTTAAAGAGGAGTTCATCAAACCCACGGTCAAAGCGGATACCCGGATTAGCAAAGAAATCAGGTATGTATGCGGTGACCGGGTGACTACCACGATCCCTACAGTCAGTGAGTTTGTGGGGTTGGATTATCAGGGCGTGGCCAAGAAGTTTCCGGCCGGGGAGGGCTGGCTGATTGATGATACCGTCGCCGGTGTACTGACAGTTTACCGGGATGAACAGAGTATCTGCCCTTACCACCGGGATTTCCGGCATTTGGGTATTGCCGACGGCTATCTGGCGATTTATGAAGGGCCGCTGGGCTTCAATCAAAAAGTACTGCAACGGGAAGATATCAAGGTGTCTGCACTGCCGCCGGAAATGCAGCAACTGCTGCAGGCAGTTATGGATTACCGCGGGCAGCCGGTAGACATTCAGGGGCAGTTGAAGCAGGGAATGGAATTTGAAACAGAAGAAAAACTTAACACAATGCTGGAAAATTTTGATGAGTTTAAGCAGGAATAGTGTTATGCTAAAGTTTTTTGGTAAGACAGCGGTTGACTTCATGTTAACCGTTATTTTTTTGCACCGGATAAAAGTGCCAATCTTTTGCTAAGGCAGGATAACGTTGGTTGCATGTCGAATTAAGTGAAATGGCCAAAAGGAGAGTGGAAGGCTAAATAAGGAGGCAGCTGGCATGCTTGTTTTAGGCATTGACCCCGGCACCGCTATTACCGGATATGGCCTGGTAGAGGCCTTGGGAAACAAGCTGAAAGTAGTTGATTACGGCTGTGTAAGGACACCTGCTAATACTCCTCTGGAGTACAGGCTGCAGACGATTTACGCTGCTCTGGTTAACCTGATTAGCCAATATAATCCTGACCACCTGGCAATTGAAGAACTTTTTTTTAATAAAAATGTCCGTACAGCTTTATCTGTTGGGCATGCTCGGGGTGTCATCATTCTGGCGGCGGCCAATGCTGGACTGGAGGTATTTGAATATACCCCCCTGCAGGTAAAACAGGCTGTGGTTGGCTATGGGCGGGCGGATAAGGCGCAGGTTCAGTTTATGGTAAAAACGCTGCTTTGCTTGTCTGAGACACCGAAACCGGATGATGTGGCCGACGCTTTGGCTATTGCTATTTGTCATACTCATTTTTATAATAGCAGGAAGCTTATAGACGCGAGGGAAAATAAATGATAGCATATTTAAAAGGTACGGTTATGCAGGCTGGAGGAGAATATATTATAGTGGAAGTAGCCGGGGTGGGTTACAAAGTAAATGTACCGGCTTCGATTTTTGCCCGATTGCCTGCTGTTGGCGGAGAGGCGCAGATTCATACATATTTGCATGTGCGTGAGGATGTCATGCAGTTATACGGTTTTTTGGAGCCGGAAGAACTGGAGCTGTTTGAAATTTTGCTCCAGGTATCAGGCATCGGTCCTAAGGTGGCACTGACTATCCTCTCAGCGATGCCGGCCGCTAACTTTCGCCTGGCGGTTATTAATGAACAGTTAAGCGAGCTGACGGCGATCCCCGGAGTGGGTAAAAAGACCGCTCAGCGGATGGTAATTGAGTTAAAAGATAAACTTGTTAAGTTGTCGCGGGGTGAAATAGTACCGGTGCCGCTGGCACCAGCCGGCGGGCAGGTGGCCGAAGAAGCCTGGCAGGCGTTGGTGGCATTGGGTTATTCGGCTGGCGAGGCGCAACGGGTGGTGCGAAAAATAGCAACAGCTCCGGGTGCTCCGGCGGCTGTGGCGGAAATTATTCGGCTGGCCTTGCGGGAACTGGGCCGGGCGTAACAGGAGGCGGCCATGGAGGAACGCATCATCACCACTCAGGTCAGGGAAGAGGACCGGGAGTTGGAATACAGTTTAAGACCGCGAAAAATTAAAGAATATATTGGGCAGTCTAAAGTAAAGGAAAACCTATTGGTTTTTATTGAAGCCGCCAAAGGGCGGCAGGAGTCCTTAGACCACGTGCTGCTTTTTGGGCCGCCCGGTCTTGGCAAAACTACGCTGGCCGGCATTATTGCCAACGAGATGGGGGTCAGCCTGCGGATTACTTCCGGGCCGGCCATTGAACGGGCCGGCGACCTGGCCGCCATACTGACTAACTTGGGGCAGGGTGATGTATTGTTTATTGACGAAATCCACCGCCTTAACCGGAGTGTGGAAGAGGTGCTGTACCCGGCCATGGAGGACTTTGCCCTGGATATTATCATCGGCAAAGGGCCCAGCGCCCGGTCGCTGCGTATAGACCTGCCCAGTTTTACCCTCATCGGGGCTACAACCAGGGCCGGTATGCTTACCGGACCGCTGAGGGATCGCTTTGGCGTCATCAGCAGGCTGGAGTTTTATACACCGGAGGAACTGATTGAGATTGTCACCAGAGCAGCTGATATCCTTAAGGTGGCTATAGAAAAAGACGGTGCTATGGAGATTGCCCGTCGTTCCAGGGGCACCCCGCGGGTTGCCAACCGGCTGTTAAAGCGGGTGCGGGATTTTGCACAGGTGCGGGCGGATGGCGTAATTACCCGGGATGTGGCGGATATGGCCCTGGCGATGCTGGAAGTGGACGCTATCGGGCTGGATAATGTTGACCGCAAGCTTTTGTCTACCATGGTGCAGAAATTTGGCGGCGGGCCGGTGGGTCTGGATACCCTGGCGGCTGCTACCAGTGAAGAGACTGACACCATCGAAGATGTTTATGAACCGTTTTTGATTCAGCTTGGCTTTATCAACCGCACCCCGCGAGGCCGGGTGGTTACTGCCTTGGGTTACCGGCATCTGGGCTTAAGCTGCCCGGAGTCAGTGACAAATCAGGAACAATTATGGAAATAGAGGGATAACGCATGCGCATCCTTTTACATACATGCTGTGGACCGTGTACAATTTTCCCCCTAAAATACTTGCGGGCCAGTGACTTTGAAGTAACCGGCTATTTTTACAACCCCAATATTCATCCCTATACCGAATGGCGGAAAAGACGGGATGCCCTGGCGGAGTTTGCCCGGGCTCATGAACTGCCGGTTATTTATGATGAGTCTTATGAGCTGGAGGAGTTTTTACGTCAGATAGCCTACCGTGAAGGCAGCCGCTGCCGGGTTTGTTACCATCTCAGATTGAAAAGGGCGGCATCGGTGGCCCGAAAAGGTAAATATGATTATTTTAGCACCACATTGCTTGTCAGCCCCTTTCAAAAGCACGACTTGATCCGGGAAATTGGTGAAGCAGTGGCCGGGGAGTGCGATATACCCTTTTTTTATTCGGACTTCCGGCCGGGTTTTAAAGAAGCCACGATTTTGTCAAAAGAATTAGGTATGTATCGACAGCAGTATTGTGGTTGCATTTACAGTGAGAAAGAGCGTTTTCTAAAAATTTTAAGCAAAAGGTAATTTCTACCCTTATAAAGAGAATTGTGTTTCCGAAATGATTATAGTATCGGGGAGGTTCGAACCTATGGGTTTTCTCTTCCGAAAAAACGGTGCCCGGGAGGGGCAGCCGGATAGCGGAGAACTTATAAAAGAAGCAAAAAAGGGCAATCACTGGGCCAGGGAGGAACTGATCAAAAACTTCACCCCATTTATCCTGAAAGAGACATCAAAGGTTACCGGGCGTTATGTCCGGTTGGGGGAAGACGATGAGGTCAGTATCAGCCTGATGGCCTTTAACGAAGCGATAGATTGTTACGACGGTAACAAGAACATATCTTTTCTGAGTTTTGCTCAGACGGTTATGAAACGCCGGCTGATTGACCACTACCGGAAAGAGCTGCCTAATTCTAAGAATATACCGCTTTCTACATTTGAGTCCAATGATGACGACAATAAGGAAAGCATCCTGTACCATATCGAGGCCAAACAGTCAACACTGGTACATACCGAGGGGAACCTGGCGGCCGAGCGCAAGGAGGAAATCCTGTCATATAACCTGCAGTTACAGGAATATGGAATTACTTTTGCCGAGCTGGTGGAGATATCGCCCAAACATGAAGACGCAAGGCTCCGGGCTATGGAGGTGGCCGGTCTGATTGCCAGGGATGATGAAATGGCAGCTTATTTAAAACGCAAAAAGGAACTGCCGTTGAAGGTTTTATCGACAAAGGTTGATATTAGTAGAAAGACGTTGGAAAGACAGCGTAAATATATCATAGCGGTAACGTTGATTCTTATTAACGATTATGCGCACTTGAAACAATATGTTCAAAAAGTAATGTAGAGGGGGTGAGAAACATGGAGAAGCTGACCGGAATTGTCATGGAGAAACAGCACAACAGTATTGTTGTACTTACTGATAGAGGTGAGTTCAGGAAGGTGCGGGTTACCGGACGGATGCCTGAGATTGGCGAGGAGGTTACGGTTCCCGTTCGTACCGGCAGGACTTGGGCGATGCCCAGACTTGGCGCGATTGCAGCCGCTGCAGCGGTATTCCTCTTCATGCTTGTCTCGCCGCTGGCTCTGCAATGGAACCAGCGGGCCCCTGAGACTGCTGTTGCCTGGGTTACCATTGACATTGACCCTTCTATTGAATTAACGGTCAGCAACCGCTTGAAGGTTATGGAGGCGCGGGCTGTTAACAAAGAGGGTGAAAGAATATTAAAGCTTATTGATTTTAAGGGCATGAAGGTTGAGCAGGCCGTTAACGAAATCACATCCAAAGCTATGAAGCTGGGTTATATCGGTAAAGTAAGGGATAATACTGTACTGTTAAGCTTTACCTATAAACCGGCTAGTGAGATTGATAAGACCAAATTACAAAAAACCTTGCTGGCTTCCGCTCAGGAGGCATTAGAGAGTGATGCGGCAGGCGGTACGGTACAGTCTGTCAATGTACCGCCGGAAGTGCGGGAAAAGGCTGTGGAAAAGAAGATTACGGCCGGCAAATATGCTGTTTTAATCGAAGCCGTGACTAAGCATAATCTTAATCTCACCGAAAAAGATATGCAGGAAAAGAGCATTTCCAAGGCTATTGCTGATGCCGGCGGTCAGGTGGATGTAGTGCTGGCTAAGGCTCATGAAGAAAAAGATTTTGATCAGAAGGAAAAGACGTATCTGAAAATTGCCAGCGTCAAACCGTCGGAAGTAGCAGTGGCGATTAAACCAGCGGACGGTGAAAATCCTGCTGCAGACAAGGCCGGCAATGAACAAGGCGCCGATAATAGGAAAATCACCGGCGGTCACCGCTTTGTAGGCAAAATCAGAGACGGAAAAGACCCTGAAGCAACGGTTGCCGAAAGCACTTATAAAAATAATGGCAGCAGTAATAATGCCACCGGAAATACCACCGGGAATACCACCGGGACAGGATCAGGAACCGGTACTGGTTCTGGAACCGGCAGTGGAACCGGCAGTGGAACCGGGACCGGAGACAACCGGCTGAATCCAGTCCGGCCGGGTACTGATGTTAATGAAACCAAGCCGTCGGCGCAACCTGAAACGGGTGTTGCCCAGCCACCCAGCCGGGGCGGCCTGCAGCAGGGAAGCGGTAACTACATTGTACCCCAGCCGCCGGTAGATGACCGGGGCATGTATTTGCTGAAACCAAATTTTTGATAGTTTGAGTTGCTGATTAACCACGGAAATTAACCGTGGTTTTTGTTTTTTGCCGTCAGTCTGCCGGGAAAGTATTCAATTAAGCAGGAAGAGCGGGGGTTGCTGTCGAAATGGCAATATGATTGGTTATTATTTCGGGGGAGGGTATAAGCCGATGATATTGTTTTATGTCCGTAAAAAAATTGTTTCCTTGATAGCAATACTTATAACCGCAGCTTTCGTGACCGGGTGGATTGCCGTCCCGGCGGGTTTGGCCCAAATACCTGGGAACGTGCGCATCGGGATTATTGCCGCCAATAATACATCAGCATATAAAAACGCCGGTGCCATTACTTTTTCGGTGCAGGGCGCGTATCAGCTTATTGACACCACCGCTTTGCCCGGTATGGATGTTATTGGCACACCGGTGGCCGGGGAAAGCTGGCAGCTTCTTTATCTGACCACCGGCATACAGGTGATGAAAAACGGGGAAGCCCAGAAGGTGACCAGCGGATCGGTACTGTTGCGGGAAGTAGCTCACGGGCCGGGTAACCTGGTTGTCTTAAACAGTTATACGCCTAACAGTGGCGTAGAGCAGGCTATTAATAAAAAATACCGGGGGGATATGGAGTTTCGGCTGGCTGCCGGCAGTGTGGTGGCAGTTAATGAACTGCCGCTGGAAGAGTATCTATATGGGGTAGTGACCAAAGAGATGGGCAAAGGCTGGCCGCTGGAGGCATTAAAGGCCCAGGCCATTATTGCTCGTTCGTATGCTGCCGCCAATATTAATAAGCATATCAAGGAGGGGTTCAATTTATGTGATGGCGTCCATTGTCAGGCCTATGGAGGTTTTAGTATTGAGGCACCTGACGGATTAGCTGCCGTTGATGGCACCAAGGGACAGGTATTAACACTGCCGGGGGAGAATAAGCCCTTGAGTGCGGTATATCATTCCAGCAGCGGCGGTCATACCGAAAACAACGAAAACGTATGGAACGGCAAACCGGTTTCTTATCTGCGCGGTAAGCCGGATGCATATAGCTTGAAATGGGGTCCGGCTAACTGGACTTACACTACCACGCTTGATGATGTCAGTGCCAAGCTGAACAAATTTGATGCCAGTTTTACCAAAGTAGTCGATATCAAGCTGGAGAAATACGATTCCGGCCGGGTGCAGAGAGTTATGGCCACCGATATAAATGGATATACTGTAACCAGGACGGGCAGCGAATTTGGCAAGCTGTTTAACCCCACCTTTACCCCTGTGAAGGACACTGAAAATAAATACATCTCCTTTATCAGCAATTTTTTTGATATTGACCAGGGGGCGGCAACCGTACCGGAAATCAATGTCCTGAACGGGGCCGGACAGAAGTCTGTGCTGAAGGAATTAAGCGGTTTGGTGGCCGTTGCCGTTGACCGGACTATCGGCACCCTAAACGGTGAAAGCAGTACCTACTATGTCCAGGATGCCAACGATTTGCTAACCGCACCCAAGTATCCTACCGGGTTCATCACTTTTAACGGTCATGGCTGGGGTCACGGAGTAGGCTTGTCCCAGTGGGGCGCGTACCAGATGGCTAAAGAGGGGAAAAGTTACAGAGAGATTCTGACCTTTTATTATACCGGCGTAGAAATTGTAAATTATTAATGGTAATTAGATAATTGTATGGAAGAAAGATATATATTTTAAACAAATGAATTCTTGCCGAGGTAGCTTATGAAAGTAACAGAATTTGATTACTGCTTACCGGAGGAGCTTATTGCTCAGGAACCTGTGGAACCCAGGGACCATTCCCGGCTGCTGGTCTTGGACCGGAACACAGGTATGACGGAACACCTGATTTTCAAGGACTGCATAAAGCATTTCCGGTCCGGGGATATCCTGGTGGTGAATAACACCCGGGTCATCCCCGCCCGCCTTTTCGGGCAGAAGGAAGGCACCGGTGCCCGCATTGAAGTGATGCTGCTCAAACGTTTGGACCGGGACCGATGGGAAGCTTTGGTACGCCCGGGAAAAAGGGTTAAAACCGGTACCCGGATAGTTTTCGGCGGCGGTCAGTTGACTGCCGAAGCCGGGGAAATTACGGCTGCCGGGGGACGCGTGTTCAGTTTTGAGTATAGCGGTATTTTTGAAGAAGTCCTGGACCGGCTGGGGCAAATGCCTCTGCCGCCGTACATTACCAGGGAATTGGCTGATAAGGAGCGGTATCAGACCGTATATGCCAAAAACCCCGGCTCAGCGGCAGCGCCCACTGCAGGGCTGCATTTTACGCCGGAGCTGCTGGCAGCCATTAAGGCCAAAGGGATAAAGGTAGCAGAAGTGATGCTGCATGTGGGCCTTGGCACTTTTCGCCCCGTACAGGCAGATAATGTTGAGGAACACGAGATGCATACCGAATACTACGAGGTCAGCGAAGAAACGGCAGCAGTTATTAATGAGGTCAGGGTCGCCGGCGGCAGAGTAGTGGCGGTGGGCACGACTGCCGCCCGGACAATGGAAACGGCAGCTTTATCGGATGGAACGGTAGCGGCAGGGAGCGGGTGGACAGGTATTTTTATTTATCCCGGCTACCGGTTTAAAGTCGTAGATATGCTGCTGACCAATTTTCATCTGCCCAAGTCCACTTTGCTAATGCTTGTTTCTGCCTTCGCCGGCCGCGAAAACATATTGTCGGCATACCGGGAAGCGGTGGACAAGCGGTACCGGTTTTTCAGTTTTGGAGACGCCATGTTGCTAAAATAATGCTAGTAGTGCCCTAACAACTAACATTGACAAAACTTAACGGGGGAATGGTATAAAAAGCGCTTCACAATGTCACGCGCTTTTTATACCATTCCCCCGTTAAAGATTAGAATATCATTGTTTCTTGAAGAGCACTAATCTTATAGCAAGTCAGGCGAAAGCCTGGTTTTTTTTGCGCAGCTGCCACCAACAAAAAACGACAATATTTTACAGTACTAGAAAATACTATTTCTATCCACCTAAAAATTGAAATCAGTACGTATTATATATAATGAATTTTAAAACTATTTTATGGGGGCGGGTAATTTTGAAAAAGGAAAAAAAGAAGCTATCGGTGTTGTTGACGGTTATCATGGTGGTACAGTTATTTTTATATGCCGGCGGTGTTCAGGCGGCGGCACCGGCGGCACCTACCGGTGTGCAGGCTGTCGCGGCCGCTGACGGAGGCAAAATGACACTTACCTGGGCGGGGACCTCCGGCAATAACTATCATGTTTACCGGAGCACCACCGGCACGGGTAATTTCACCAAAATAACGGCTTCGTCGCTGGCAGGCACCAGTTACGATGATACCGCAGTAAGTCCGGCCGTAACCTACCACTATTATGTTACGGCTTTAAATGCCCAAGGAGAAGAATCAGTGCCCAGCAGTCCGACTGTGGCCGTTACAATTCCCGGTACCGACCGCATTCCGCCAACGGTGCCTACCGGCCTTGCGGCAACGGCCGTCAGCAGTGTGCAGATTAACCTGGCCTGGCAGGCCGGTACCGATAATATTGCCGTGGCCGGCTATAATATTTACCGCAAAACCGGCAGCGGCAGTTATGCCAAAATAAATACCGCGCCTTTAGCTGTCACCGGCTATAATGATGTGGGGTTAAGTCCCGGCCGTACCTATACATATCAGGTGGCAACGGTAGACGAAGCCGGGAACGAATCCGCAGAACGGGCCCAGGTCAGCCGACCGACACCGGTGGATAATCAGGCCCCCGCTAAGCCCGAGGGGCTTACAGCTACTGCCTCCGGCTTAACCCGTATCAATCTGACCTGGAATGCTGCAGTGGATAACGCCGGTGTTGCTGAATACATTATTTATAGAAGCACCGATAACCGGAACTTTACCCGGATTGCCAAATCAACGGATAGAAATCATGCCGATACCGGCTTAACCCTTAACACTACTTATTATTACCGGGTTTCGGCCGTAGATGCCGCCGGTAATGAGTCGGTGCCTTCAGATATTGTATCCGCCCGGCTGGCCGTGGACACAGAAAAGCCGACCGCCCCCAGAATATGGGCGATGGCAGAAAGCACTGCCAAAGTTAAGGTATCCTGGTCGGGAGCCGGCGACAATGTTGGTGTTGCGGAATATGACCTCTACCGGGCAGAGGGTAATGGCGATTTTTACAGGCTTGCCGCTGCGACTTCAGCACCGTATTATGATAATAATGTCAGTGCCAATAAAACTTACAAATACTATATTAAAGCCAGGGATACGGCGGGGTACACATCCGATGCCAGCAATACGGTAGCTGTTACTACCAACGGCGATACTGCCCGGCCTTCTGCGCCAAGAAAACTAATTTATACAATGGTAAGCAGCACGGAAGTTAAATTAACCTGGGAAGCAGCCTCTGACAATAAGGAGGTCAAGGGTTATCATATCTACCGGGCTTATGAAGGAGGCAGTTATAACTATTTGGCGGCCACTGTTGATACAAACTATCATGATCGTGGAATGACCGCCAATAAAACTTACCGGTACTATGTTTTGGCGTACGACGCGGCTGGCAATTTATCAGCTGACAGCGATATAATTGCTGTTTATACTTCGGCGGCAGAGCGGACTATAGACCGGGGTAAAAGCGGCTATGTAGAATTACCGGGCCTGGCCAGGCTTGACGTACCGGCTGAAGCGCTTAGCGGAGATACAACCTTTAAAATTACCGGCGGAAATTTTAATGATTACATAAATACAGGTTACAAGGTAATCGGCCAGCCTGTTAGAATTACCGCCAGGACGGGAAGTTCCCTGGTCACCGGCTTTAATGCCGGTCTCACCGTGACCATGTACTTTAACGCTGCCCAACTGGGAGGCGCGGAGGTTAATAAGCTGCGTATCTATTATTGGGAGGATGACAATGACATCTGGTTACCATTGCCATCTACCGTTTATTGGTCACCGCAAAAAGTTACAGCCGTGACTAATCATCTTACCGACTTTGCCCTGCTGGTTGATACTGGTGCGCCTGATAAACCGGTTTTGCACAATTGGTCAACTTCCACTAAGCGGATTGTCACTTTGTCAGGCAGGGCCGAAGCATATGCGGAAGTTGAGATAAGATTAAACGGCCGGCTGCTGCAGACCACGGCCACAGGAAAAGGTGCTTTTGCCACGGAGATTATGCTTGCCGCCGGAAACAACCGGATTGAGCTGCGGGCAAAGGATGGCATGGGGAATCACAGTCCCTGGTCCGAGGAATATATCATCAAGTGTACGCCGGATTTTTACCTTAATGATATTGCCGGCCACTGGGCGGAGTACAATATGCAAAAAGCTCTGGAACTGGGCATTGCCGGTGGGTATAAGGACAGGAGTTTCCGGCCGGACCGTACTGTGTCCAGAGTGGAGTTTGCCAGATTTGTTGTATCTGCCTTAGGGCTTAGTCCGGAGAATAACCCGCAGTTATACTTCCGTGACAGAAAGGCTATACCCGCCTGGGCCGAAGGCTATGTGGCCAGGGCTGTGGAGACAGGGATTATTTCGGGCTATAGTGATGGCACTTTTAAACCTGGGCGGGAAATAACCAGGGAGGAGATGGCTTCTATCCTGATAAGAGCCTTGCGGCTGCAGCGGGAAGCCGAAATTAAAAACAACGGCTGGTGGAGCTTTAATGATTACCCGCAGATTCAATCATGGGCAAGGGGGGCGGTAGCCGTTGCGGTGGAAAAGGGGCTGATTAAAGGTTACGCCGATAATACATTTGGGCCGGCGCGAAAAGCCACCCGGGCTGAAGCCGTGACAACTATAGTGAAGATGCGCGATAATATAAAATAAGTGCCCCAAAGCCCCCGGATGCGGGGGCTTTTTGTGTTGATTAGCGGATAAGTTATTTGCTCCGGCGGAGAATTTTTGTTATAATGTTGCATGCATCTATGTAAACAGGAGCGATACGTATTGGCGATTAAATTTGAACTGACTAAAAAATGCATACAAACCAAAGCCCGCTTAGGCAAACTGCATACACCCCACGGTGTCATTGATACCCCGGTGTTTATGCCCGTAGGGACGCAGGCTACGGTAAAAGCCATGACGCCGGAAGAACTGATTACTATGGATGCCCAGATAATTCTCAGCAATACCTATCACCTTTACCTGCGGCCGGGTGCCGACCTGATCCGGGAAGCCGGCGGCCTGCACAAATTTATGAATTGGCCCCGGCCTATTCTCACGGATAGCGGCGGGTTTCAGGTATTTAGTCTGGGTCCGCTGCGCAAAATAACGGAAGATGGGGTGGAGTTTAAATCCCACTTGGACGGGTCCGGTCATTTCATGAGTCCGGAAAAAGCGACGGAAGTGCAGATGGCCCTGGGGTCGGATATCATTATGTGTTTCGATGAGTGCGCGCCATATCCGGCCACTCACGAATACACCCTGGCTGCCCTGGAACGCACGACCCGGTGGGCGGAACGATGCCAGGCCGCACATAAACGGGATGATCAGGCCCTTTTTGGTATTGTGCAGGGCGGCATGTACCGGGACCTCCGGGAAAGGAGTGCCCGGGAGTTGGTGGCCATGAATTTCCCGGGCTACAGTATCGGGGGTTTAAGCGTAGGTGAGCCGAAACCGCTGATGTATGAAGTGCTTGATTATACCGTGCCGCTGCTGCCGGTGGATAAGCCGCGTTATCTGATGGGTGTAGGTTCACCAGACTGTTTGCTGGAAGGGGTTATGCGCGGGGTGGACATGTTTGATTGTGTGCTGCCCACCCGCATTGCCCGGAATGGCACAGCGATGACCAGCCGGGGCAAAGTAGTGATTAAAAATGCCAAATATACCAGGGATTTTACGCCCCTGGACCCGGACTGCGGCTGTTACACCTGCCGGAATTATACCCGGGCCTATATCAGGCATCTTTTTAAAGCGGACGAAATTCTGGGCCTGCGTTTAATGACTGTACACAATTTATTCTTTCTGCTGGAATTAATGCGGGGCATCAGGGCGGCTATCGCAGCGAACCGGCTGTTGGAATACAAACAACAGTTTTTTGCAGCTTATGGTTTGGCGGAGGAGTAAAAAATCCTGCCGGCAAAAAGGATTTTTTCGTAACAGGCAGAATATTATCATTTATCAACGGAAAAGGAGGGAACCCGATTGCCGAAAATAGAGCCCGGTGTAATTATTTATCTGGTACTTCTGGTGGCCATTTTCTACTTCATGATTATCAGGCCGCAGCAGCAAAGACAAAAAAAACACCAGCAAACCATGAAGAATCTGGAGACCAATGTTTCAGTTACCACCATTGGCGGACTTATTGGTACAATTGTTAAGGTTAAGGACAATACAGTTATTTTGAAGGTGGCTGAAAACGTCAAAGTAGAAGTGCTGAAAACCGCTATTGCCTACATTAACCAGGAAAACGAGCCCGGCAAGGAAATTGAGGCGGGCAAATAACCTAGGCGAGCAAAGAAGGGGTAGCCGGCAGGGCTATCCCTTTTCATAGTTACTTCAAAGATCCCCGGGGAGGAGGCCGGTACCTTGATTATTCTGGAAGATGTAAAAAGAGACCCGATAGTGGATGTCTGTATTCGCCGGGGGAATGAAAACCTTGGTGTGATGGGTTTTACCGAACATGGATACCGGCATGTCAACCTGATATCCCGGATCGCCAAAAATATCCTGGAACGACTGGCGTACCCCAGGCGGGAAGTAGAACTGGCATCTATTGCCGGGTATATGCATGATATCGGCAATGTCATCAGCCGTTATGACCACGGCCAGTCTGGCGCCACGCTGGCTTTTTATATTTTGTCCCGGATGGGCATGCCGCCGGATGAGATTTCTACCGTTATTGCGGCTATCGGCAACCATGAAGAAGAGTACGGTCAGCCCGTGAACAGCGTAGCGGCGGCCCTGATTCTGGCTGATAAGTCGGATGTACACCGGTCGCGGGTCAGAAATCAGGATTTTGCTACTTTTGATATCCATGACCGGGTGAACTATGCTGTGGAGCATTCTTTTTTACGCGTTAACGGAGATAACAGGACTATCACCATGGAGCTGACTATTGATATTGAAATTTGTCCGGTGATGGAGTACTTTGAAATTTTTCTAAGCCGGATGGTGCTCTGCCGAAGGGCGGCAGATTACCTGAAAAGCCATTTTGCCCTGGAAATTAACGGCGCAAAGTTGTTATAAAGGAGGAATTATACATCATGCGCAGCAAAAGCTTGGCGCTGCTGGTGGCTTTGTTGGTGGCCATCGGCGCGGCTGGATTCTTATTTATGAAATATCAGGTGGTTGAGAAATATATCAACCTGGGTCTGGATTTGCAGGGAGGACTGCATGTTGTCCTGGAAGCGGTGGATACGCCCGAAGCACCGGTAACGGACGACTCTATTGACCGGGTTAAGGCTATTATTGATAACCGGGTTAACCAGACCGGGGTGAAAGAACCTAATATTCAGCGGGAAGGTAAACGCCGGTTAATTGTGGAATTACCCGGGGTAAAAAACCCTAATGAGGCCATTGACCTTATCGGTCGTACCGCTGTATTGGAATGGCGGACTGCTGACGGAAGGGTGGTGGTCAGGGGTACTGACCTGAAAGATGCCCAGGCTATATCCGACCCTACTATAAACCAACCTATCGTTTCCCTGGAATTAAATGATGAAGGGGCCAAAAAGTTTGCCGCCATCACAACGGAATTAGTCAATAAATACCCTAATGATAATGACCCCAAACGTAAAATAGCCATTTATTTGGATGAAGAAATGCTGCAAAACCCATCGGTTAGAGAGCCCATTACCAATGGTAAGGCTCAGATTACCGGTTACTCTGATTTGGAAGATGCCAACCGCATAGCTGTCCTGCTGCGTTCCGGCTCTTTGCCGGTAAAAGTTGAGACCCTTTACAGCCAGACTGTGGGACCGACCCTGGGGGCTGATTCGCTGGCTAAGTCTACCAAAGCCGGTATTGCCGGGGTTGCCGCCATATTGATTTTCATGGTTGCTTATTATCGGCTGCCGGGATTAATCGCCAACGTTTCGCTGGTCGTCTATATGATGATTGTATTGGGGATTCTGGCTGCTATTGGTGCCACGCTTACCCTGCCGGGAATAGCCGGCTACCTTTTATCCATCGGGATGGCGGTAGATGCCAATATCATTATTTTTGAAAGATTAAAAGAAGAACTCAAGGCTGGCAATTCTCTTCGCCGGTCTGTTGAAGTCGGTTTTTCCCGAGCCTTTACCACTATTTTTGATTCCAACGTAACCACACTACTGGCAGCTGCAGTATTGTATTATCTTGGTGCCAGTTCCATCCGGGGCTTTGCTCTTACGTTAAGCATCGGTATCCTGGTAAGCATGTTTACAGCTATTACTTTTACCAGGTATCTGCTGCGGCTGGTGGTGGACAGCAAAATTGTCAACAATAAAAAATGGTTTGGGGTATAGGAGGGATCATTATGGATATTATTGGCAGACGTAAGCTTTGGTTTGCTATATCACTTATTATTATTCTGCTGGGTGTCATATCAATGATTTACCGTACGGTTACTTATGGTAAACCGTTGAATACAGGCATAGATTTTAGCGGCGGGAACATGATTGGCATTGAGTTTAACAAGCCCGTTACGGTGGAAGAGGTGCGCGGGGCATTAAAGGGACTGGCTTTGGAGAACAGCATTATTCAGCGCACCGGAACCAATGAAGTGCTTATCAGGACGCACGTGCTGGACAAGTCGGCTCAAGATGAAGTGTTAAGCGCTTTCCGGGAAAAGATAGGACCATATAATGAAGACAAAGTACGACTGGATAAAGTCGGCCCTACCATGGGTAAGGAATTACTCCGGAAAGCTTTCCTGGCTTTGTTTTTTGCCTCAATATTGATGATTATTTATATATCATTTCGTTTTGAATTTCTTTTTGGTCTAGCCGGTATTCTTGCACTGTTGCATGATGTATTAGTAGTTCTAGGCGTATTTTCGCTATTCTGGTGGGAAATTGACGGTTCATTTGTGGCCGCAATCCTGACCATTATTGGTTATTCTATTAATGATACCATCGTAATTTTTGACCGGATAAGAGAAAACCTGCATAAGCGTAAAAAGGGCGAGGATATGGAGACTTTGGTTAATAGAAGTATCTTGGAGGTTATGACCCGTTCCATTAACACAGTTTTGACTGTAATTATAGTTTTGGTTGCGTTGCTGATATTTGGCGGCGGCACTATCCGGAATTTTACCCTGGCTTTGCTCATCGGGGTGACGGCCGGTATGTATTCGTCCATCTTTAATGCCAGCCCGCTGTGGCTGGAATTCCGGAACTTGGCTCGGAAAAAGAAAATAGCCCAGGCATAATCTGTCATCCCTGAGAGCTTTTCTCAGGGATGATTTTGTATTGGTAATATTGCTGTTGCAAATCCGGCAGAATAATACAAAAGGAGTCTTGCCGGATGATGTTGAAGATGCTGCTTGTAATTATTGTATTGGCGGGAACCATGCTGGCTTTGTGGCGTGGGTGGCTGGGATTTGCCGTGCCGGTTATGGCGCTTTGGCTTTACAGCTATTTAACCGGCTTCAGCCAGTTAACCGTATTATTTTTGATTGTTTTTACCGGACTGACGGGCTTGGTGCAGACGGTGGCAGGAATTTTGAGCGATAGATACCGGGACGGCAATATGGCTTATACGGGTGCCGGGATTACCGGTTTTGCTACCGGACTGTTAGTTTGCATGCTGTTTGGAACATTTTGGGGGTTCTTTGCCTGGTGGGATATGATTGGTCAGGTTACTGTACGCCCGCTGAGCCTAGGAATTAAGCCGTTAGTGAAAAGCTTTGCCGGGGGAACCGTGAAGGTTATATATGGGCTTGTTATTACGGGGGTTGTAGCTTTTAGGCTTATCTAAAAAAACCGGGTGGTCAAATCTCCTGCCCTCAGGAGAAGGAAAAAAGCCATTTAAGCGCGAATATTTTGTTAAAAGACCGGAAAAGGGGGGGCGGGGGTATGCAGTTGTATCTGGTCGTGGCCTTGCTTTTTGCTATAATGGTATCCTTATTTGCCGTCCAAAATGCTGTTCAGGTAGATATTTTGTTTTTGTTCTGGAGAATTGAGAGTATTTCTCTGGTAGTGGTAATTCTTGGCTCCGCGTTTTTGGGAGCCGGGGTGGCCGGTCTGGTTGGCTTTGTCAATCAATTGCGCTTGCGTAAGCAGGTGAAGGCCGCAGCCGGTAATATTGAACGGCTTGAAGCGGAGAATTATTACCTGCGCAAGCAGGCGGAAAAGCATGCATTTCAGCAAAAAGACAAACCCACGGAGGAACCGAAGCAATAATACGAGGAGGAGAAACGATGGCTAAAAGAAATCCTGTTCTTATATTGGGGTTGATTATTTTTGTCATTATTTTGGCCGGTTGTTCGGGCAAAGATGCCGGCAAACAAGGGACACAGCCGGCTCGTAACAAGCAGGCAGCGGCTGATGACTATTTTCCGACTAATGTCGGGTTATATAAACGTTTTGATGATGGTCAGGGCGGTTGGGAAGAAACGGTTGAGGCCCCGGAAACATATAACGGCAAACAAGTTGTGCCGGTGCATGTGAAGATGCTTAACGAAAAAAATGAAGAGGTAGAATATGGCGGAGAAATAACCCTGAATGAGTTTACTAACTTATATATGGTGGGCGAAGAGGTTTTATTGGTAGGTACCCGGGCTAAAATTGACGATACACAAATAGCGGACGAACCTATTCCCGTACCGTCGGTAATCTTTAAAAAAGGGGTTCAAAAGGGCACCACGTGGATCTATGACCTTTATAACCCGCCGGGAAAAGTGAAAGCCACTGTAGTCAATATAGAGACTCTGAAAACAAAAGCCGGGGTCTTTGAGCGGACAGCCAAACTTAGACTTGATTATGTTTACATGGATGAAGCAGGCAGTGAGGTTAAGGCCACAGCCTATGAATGGTATGCGCCCGGTTATGGTAAAGTTAGAAGTCAAGGTGACGGCGAAATGGGTACGGCGGAGGTCGTGGAAGTGAAAAAAGTATGACGGAGAATAACAAGATTTGGCGTTTAGCTAAAGAACATCAAGCGCTTCAGGCAATATTTGCCCAAAAACTTGGAGTGCCGCCCATTGTGGCTCAAATCCTTGCCAACCGGGGGATTTTAACCCTTGATGACGCCAGGGTTTTTTTAAATGGCGGTCTTTCAGATATGCATGACCCGTTTTTGCTTAAGGACATGGATCCGGCGGTAGAGCGGATTAGAAGAGCTGTAACCGGCGGAGAAAAAATTATTATTTACGGCGATTATGATGCTGATGGCATCACCGGTACGGCGTTGCTAGCCGGGGTTTTAACAGAGCTAGAGGCTGATGTGGATTATTATATACCCCGGCGGGTGGAAGATGGTTATGGATTGAACATACCGTCTCTTAAAACAATGGCCGACCGGGGAGTTAGCCTGATTATCACCGTAGACTGCGGGATAGCAGCGGCGGCGGAAGTGGTTTTTGCCCGCGAACGGGGTATTGATGTGGTAGTCACCGACCATCACGAACCGCCTGCGGAATTGCCGCCGGCAGTAGCCGTGGTGAACCCCAAACGCCGGGACTGCAGCTACCCTTTTAAGGAACTGGCCGGGGTAGGCGTGGCTTTTAAACTGATGCAGGCGCTGGTTGGTGCCCTGACCCGGGGGGATACGACGAACTGTCCGCCGGGGCAGGGGGAGACGCTGCCGGATGTTTTACAAAGACACCTTGATATAGTAGCCTTGGGGACGGTGGCAGATATAGTGCCATTGCGGGGGGAGAACCGGATATTGGTAAAAGCGGGCCTGGTACAGTTGGCCAATACCAGTCACCCGGGTTTACAGGCTTTACTTAAAGTGAGTGGCCTGGCCGGTAAGTCGCTAAATGCTGACAAACTGGCTTTTGGTCTTGCGCCTCGCCTGAATGCGGCCGGGCGCATCGGCGATGCCCGGTTGGCGGCAGAATTGCTCCTAACTGCTGAACCGGAGCAGGCAGTTCGGCTGGCAAACCTTCTTGACCAGGCTAATACGGAGCGGCAGCAGGTTGAGGGCGGTATTTTTAATCAGGCCGTAGAAATGATTGAAGCTGCCGGGCTGGCCCAAAACCGCATACTGGTATTGGCTCACCCGGATTGGCATGTCGGGGTTGTCGGCATTGTGGCCGCGCGGGTGGTGCAAAAATACTATCGTCCCGCCATCCTTCTTTCCATTTCGGGAGAAGTGGCTAAAGGCTCTGCCCGCAGTATACCGGGGTTTAATATTTATGCGGCCCTGACTGCCTGTGACCATTTGCTAACCAGGTACGGCGGACATAATCAGGCTGCTGGAATTACCCTGCCCACCCGACAGGCGGATGATTTTTATGCCGCTATTGAGGCTTTTGCACAACAGAACATGGCTACTGAAACCTTGCATCGGCAAATAACGATTGACGCTGAAGTAAGATTTCCTGAGTTAACCCGGGAATTTTACGGTTATCTGGCCCGACTGGCCCCGTTTGGCTGTGAAAACCCCGGGCCGGTACTGTTTTCCCGTGCTGCACAGGCGTTGGATTACCGGTGTGTGGGGACGGATGGTACCCACCTGAAGATGCGTTTGCAAAATGAGCAGTGCGTTATAGATGGCATTGGTTTTGGCTTAGGCGGGCATACGGCCCTGGCGGACTCCCAGGCCGGTCTGGATATCGCCTTTGCCTTGGAAGAAAACGAGTGGAACGGCCGGGTGACCCTGCAGTTAAATATCAAAGATTTGAAACCGGCGACGGGTGCGCCAGCCCTAACAGGAGATGCGGAAGACAGCGGCCCGGTAGGGTTTTTGGCTGAGCTTTTCCGGCAGGCTCCGGAATTGCTGGTGGACAATTATTACCGGGATATTGGGGAACGGGACGAGTTTTACACCAAAGTTGTTGGGGTTACCTTCGACAACCGGCAGGACCTTGTCCGTCAGTTAAACCCGGGGGAAAAGCTTTATCTGGTGCGCGAAGCTGCTAACGCTCACGATGCCAATGCTATCCGGATTGAAAGGGCGGATGGCAGTCAGGTAGGGTATTTGCATGCCCGGCTGGCCAAAAACCTTGCCCCTTACATAGACCGGGGTGAACATTTTACGGCCATGGTTTCTCAGGTGACCGGCGGTGAAGATGACCGCAGCTACGGTGTGAACATAATAATACAAAAATACGGTGCAGACTCGGCCGCCCGCGTGGCGGAATCAAAAATAATTCGGCATCGATTACGGGCTTTGCCCGATACCGCCTTGTTGGAACAAATCCGTTTGGCCTTACTGGGCGAGCATGATTACCGGGATAAACAACGGGAAGCGTTGGACAGTCTTTTTAACGGCTACAATACACTGGCTATTTTCGGTACCGGCCGGGGTAAATCTGCTGTATTTCAGAGTATGGCGGCCTATAAAGCCCTCCGTAACGATGAACTTACTGTTATTCTGTATCCCCTGCGGGCACTGGTAAACGACCAGTTTGAGGCTATGACGGCCAAATTTGCGCCTTTGGGTCTCCGGGTTTACCGGGGCAACGGTTCGGTACCTGCGGCCGAACGGGCAGAATTATTTGGTGCACTGGCAACAGGGGAAATTGATATCCTTCTGACTACCCCGGAGTTTATAAGTCATCATTTATATAAGCTGCAGACCATGCCTAAGGAAATTGGTTTTCTGGTGGCAGATGAGAGCCATCACATCGGCACAGCCTCGGCAGCGCACCGGCCGGCTTATAAAAAACTGGACCAACAGTTAGCGCAGTTGGGATTCCCGCTGGTGTTGGCCGTTACCGCTACAGCGGGCGAAGATGTGGCTGATGAAATAGTTGCTGTTTTGAATATTGAAAAGGTAATTATCGACCCATATATCCGGGAGAATTTGTGTCTTGTCGATAAACGGGACGTTATTGATAAAAACGGTTATATCAGGGATTTGGCAGCAACCGGGGAGAAGATGATTGTTTATGTAAACAGCCGTCTGAAGGCCCTGGAACTGGCCTTGTATCTCAGGGAAACCGTTCCCCGCTTGGCTGCCCGTATTGCCTTCTACCATGCCGGTCTCACTCATAAACAGCGGGCGACTGTGGAAAAAATGTTCCGCAATGGCGAACTGGCTGTAGTTATAACAACATCTGCCTTCGGTGAGGGGATTGACATCCCCGATGTACGGCATGTGGTGATTTATCACCTGAATTTTAGTTTCACCGAGTTTAACCAACAGAGCGGCCGGGCCGGACGAAACGGCCAAAAAGCGGAAATTCACCTGCTTTGCGGCCAAAAAGACCTGGCGATTAACCGGTTTATCCTTGATGCCACTGCGCCGGACCGGGAGTTTCTCGGTAAACTGTATTTGGTGTTAAAGGAGCGGGCCGGGCGGCGGCATCCGGTGGAGGACACCAATGATGACCTGGCCCAGGCTATCCAAAAAGCCGGCATCAGGAATGCCAAGGATTCAGCGGTATCTGCCGGTATAGGTATTTTGGAGGAACTGGGTTTATTACAGCGGGAAATTATCGGCCGGGAACGGAAAATCAACCTTTGTCCGGTGCCTGAAGGTAAGCTGGAACTGACTGCTTCTTTACGCTATATGGAAGGTTGGCAGGAAAAAGAGAGCTTTGCCGAATTTCAGGAACAGTTCTTCCGGGCCGACGCCAAGAGTTTAGTGGATTTGGTAAACCGGCCAATATTTCCGGAAAAGTATTATTTATTAGGCCCGGAAACAGTCCTTCCCAGTTTTGAAAAAGGTTGAGCCGTTTTAAAAGTTATGTTAACAAACCCGATTTATGTTATAATTAACAATTATGAACCTGCGCCATGTTTTTTTCTGTAGAAAGAAGGTGCAAAATGGGCCTGAAAAAGCTGATCTCTGACGTGACAAAATATAATTCTGAAGCAGATATTGATTTTTTAAAAGAGGTTTACGCCTTTGCCGAACAGGCCCATGAAGGTCAGCGGCGCATCTCGGGGGAACCTTTTATTACCCATCCCTTGGGGGTGGCGGTAATACTGGCCAAACTTGAACTGGATACGGTTACCATTGCCGCGGGACTGCTGCATGATGTGGTGGAGGATACAGATATACCATTAACTGTTATTGAAGAGAAATTTGGTGCGGAGATAGCCCTGCTGGTAGACGGCGTCACCAAGTTAAGCCGGATTGAGTTCAAAAATAAAATGGAACAGCAAGTGGAAAATTTACGTAAAATGTTTTTTGCCATGGCCAAAGATATCCGGGTTATCCTGATAAAACTGGCTGACCGCCTGCATAATATGCGTACCTTAAAGCACATGTCAATGACCAAACAGATGGAAATAGCGGACGAGACCCTTGAGATTTTTGCTCCCCTGGCCCACCGGCTGGGCATTTTTAAAATGAAATGGGAATTAGAGGACTTGTCTTTAAGGTATCTGGAGCCGGAGAAGTACTATGCCCTGGTAGATGGGATCGCCCAAAAAAGAGCGGAGCGGGAGGCATATATTACCACAGTTATCCTGATGCTGCATGAAAAATTGCAGGACGTGGGAATTGAAGCGGATATACAGGGGCGGCCGAAAAATTTCTACAGTATATATAATAAGATGATCCGGCAGCAAAAAGAATTGTCGGAGATTTTTGACCTTATTGCGGTGCGGGTATTGGTGGACAATGTAAAGGACTGTTATGGTGCTCTGGGCATCATTCACACTTTATGGAAGCCTATTCCGGGGCGGTTCAAGGACTATATTGCGATGCCCAAATCGAATATGTACCAGTCACTGCATACCACCGTTATTGGCCAGCATGGCGAACCTTTTGAAATCCAGATCAGGACTTGGGATATGCACCGCACCGCCGAATACGGGATTGCCGCCCATTGGCGTTATAAAGAAGGGGCCAAGGGTGACGAGGATTTTGAGCAGAAGCTTTCCTGGCTCCGCCAGTTGCTGGAGTGGCAGGACGATATGCGGGATGCCCGCGAGTTTATGGAAACCCTGAAAATCGATTTGTTTTCTGATGCGGTGTTTGTTTTTACGCCCAAAGGTGATGTGGTGGAACTACCGGCAGGCTCCGTGCCTATAGATTTTGCTTACCGGATTCATACCCAGGTGGGGCATCGTTGTATCGGGGCCAAGATCAACGGGAAGATTGTCACGCTGGATTATAAACTGAAAAACGGTGACATAATCGAAATAATTACATCCAAACAGGCTAATGGTCCCAGCCGGGATTGGCTGAATATTGTCAAGACTTCTGAGTCCCGGAACAAAATCCGGGGCTGGTTTAAAAAAGAAAACCGGGAAGAGGATATAATCAGAGGCCGGGAGAGCCTGGAACGGGAAGTCAAAAAACTTGGCGAGGACCTGGCGGATGTTTTAAAGCCGGAAAAGCTTACAGATGTGCAGAAAAAAATGAACTTTTTGGCGCTAAATGACCTGTACGCCGCGGTAGGAAATGGTGCCGTCACCCCTCAGCAGGTACTGACCAGGCTGCGGGATGATGTAAAGAAAGATAAGCTCATTAATCTGGAAGACTTGTTAAAAAAAGAGCCCAAAAAACAGAAAAACCCAGCCAGCCACGGAATTATCGTAAAAGGCGAAGAGGATGTGTTAATCAGGTTGGCCCGTTGTTGCAATCCGGTGCCGGGCGACCCCATTGTTGGTTATATCACCCGTGGGCGGGGCGTTTCGGTGCATCGCCAGGACTGCCGGAATATACTGCAGCATGAGACCGACGAAGTAGAACGGATGATTGAAGTTAGCTGGGATGAAGCTGACCGCGGTTCTTATCATGTGCACTTGGAGCTTACGGCTATGGACCGGGCCGGTCTTTTGACCGATGTTATGGCCATCATAACTGAAATGAAGATCAGCGCTAACCGGGTCAATGCCCGGGGGGCCAGAAACCGCATGGCCACCATTGATCTGGTGTTGGAAATCCAGAGCCTGGAACAATTGGAGCACATTATGAACAAAATCCGCCGGGTAAAAGATGTTTATGACGTCTGGCGGGTTACGCCCAAGGTTTAAATTCATACTATATTTTAAAAAGAGGAGGCCGAATATGTTAATTCAATGTATACCGCTGGGAGGAATGGGGGCCAACTGTTACGTGGTGGCCTGCCAAGAGACGAAAGAAGCGCTGGTGATTGACCCGGGCGGCGAACCGGGACCGGTGGTTGCTTATTTGGAAAAAAACGGGTTAACCGCAAAATATATTGTCAATACCCATGGCCATATTGATCATATAATGGGGAATGACCAACTGAAAAAAGCTACCGGGGCCAAGGTGATGATTCATGAAGCAGATGCTGAGATGCTGCAAAACCCCCAACTTAATCTGTCCGGGTTCATGGGTGGGGCGATTAAACTGGCCCCGGCTGATCGGCTGCTGACCGAAGGTGATACCGTGGAGGTCGGGAAAATCAGCCTGGAGGTGCTGCATACTCCCGGTCATACCAAAGGTGGAATTTGTCTGGCCGGCAACGGCGTAGTGTTTACCGGTGATACACTGTTTGCGGGTTCAATTGGCCGTACTGATTTTCCGGGCGGGAGTTTTGAAACTCTGATAAAAGCTATTAAAACAAAAATATTGCCATTACCTGACGATACGGCCGTCTACCCCGGTCATATGCAGGAGTCAACTATCAGTCAGGAAAAGAATTATAATCAGTTTTTGCGTTGAAGCAATACTAACCCACCCGGCGGTGGGTTTATTTTTTTATTTATTGTACAAACTATCTCTGATGCAAAAAAAAGCGGAGGTAGAAGGGATGAAGCGCAAAATAGTTTTGCTGGTTATGGTTTTCTCAGGAATATTTGCCTATATTGGTCTTCAACAATATTTTACGCAACGGCCTCATTCGCCGGCAAAAAAACCGGACGCAGTGCAGGGCGCTTATAACCGCAATGAGGGATGGGGTTTTGTTAAATCCCGGGATAATAAGACTCCCGAAATAACCGCGCACCAGAAAGACCTGATACAAAAATACCAGGCACTTTTTGTGGGGGATGTAACTAAAAAACAGGTTACCCTGACTTTTGATATGGGATATGAAAAAGCAGGGGCCACACCGCGAATATTGGATACGCTGGCCCAAAATAAGGCCAAGGCAGCTTTTTTTACTACTGCGCATTGGATCCGGACTAATCCGGAGTTGGCCCGGCGGGTGATCGCGGAAGGACATATCCTGGCTAATCATACTTATGCCCATAAAAGCTTGCCCACTCTTAGCGACAGTCAGGTGCGTGAAGAGATTATAAAATGGGAAGAAGTAGCCAAAGAGAATACCGGAGTGGCTACTAAATATAAATTTATGCGGCCACCAATGGGTGAATACAGTGAAAACACTTTGAAGATTACCAAAGACCTTGGTTATACTACGGCTTTTTGGAGTATAGCCATGAAGGATTGGCTGCCCATGGGCGGCCCGCAGGCAGCAATCAACGGGGTAGTCAATTATCTGCATAATGGTGCTGTGGTGTTGCTGCACGGCAACTCTATGGATGTGGTGGAAGGTCTGGACGGGATTGTAAAAGGTATCAGGGATAGAGGCTATACCATTGTGTCATTGCACAAAATTACTTAAAATGCTGACCGCAGGCGCAAAAAAGACGCCTGTTTTTTTGTCGGAAGATATAGTATAATGGTAATTGGAAAATTTTCTATAAAATCCAACTCATATAAAAAGGGGTGGTAGCTGTGAAATGCCGTTTCATCGCTTTATTTATGCTGATTTTATTGCTTTTACCAGGCTGTGGCAGCGATACCAAAGCCGATGTGGAAAAGGCTATTCAAGAGGCTTTTCGGGTCAGGGCAGATGTTGTTTTTTTACATAAAGATAAAAAAGACTTGAATAATTTTTTTAGCGCCGATGCATTGGCAGAGAGTAAGGATTATCTGGCCTGGAGCCCTAACGGTAGCTGGGAAAACATCAAAAATCCTGCTTACCGTTATAACCTGCGCATTGATAATCTCAAGGTTGATGGGAAACGCGCCACTGCGGAGGTTTTTGAAACTGTGCTGATTAGTTGGGATTACGTTGACGCTTCGCTTGTCCGGGGACAAGAGTTTAAAAAAGAAGATGCCTGGAGCAACCGTTTGCATAGAGTAATGCTCATGCTTGACCCTGAAGGCAGGTGGCTAGTAGAGGAAGACCGGATATAGCAGTAATTAGACACAGCAATAATTATTAAGGGGGAGAGCGGATTGGAGCTGCTTTATTTTATTTGGAGCCAGTTTAAAATTCCTATCCTAGGCCTGACAATACTTGGCCTCCTGGCGTGGATCAGGTTTTTTGTCCTGCCTGTGGGACGGGTACTGCCCGATGAAACAAAAGGATATCAAGAAAAAGAGATAGCAGGGAGCCCTGGTGAAAATGCATCTGATTATGAGGAACACTGATGAGAATTTTATTGGACGCGGCCGGCACTGACTTGGCACGACTTTGCCGGGACATTGCGGCTCTTTTTTTTCCGTTCGCGGAGATAATCTGCAGTCAACCGCAAAACATTTCCGAAGGTACCGCAAGCCCAGATTTGACCTTGTACCTGGCCGGACAACGCCAGCCGGATATGCTGACAGGCAAGGCGATATTGCATGAGGCCGGTAACCGCGTGGCAGCTCATATTATTACGGAAAAGCCTTTAGCGGTTTATGATACCCCCAATCAACTTAAACGTCTGGTGAAGCTGGCCGTGTTCCGGGCTTTAGCCGAGCACACGGGAAAAAAGCCGCCGTGGGGGATATTAACCGGAATAAGGCCTACTAAGGTGGTGCACCGTTTGTTAGATGACGGCTGGCTGGCAGGCCGGATTCGCCGGCATTTGGTGGATGATTACGCACTTGCCGCCGACAAGGCTGACCTGCTGCTGACCGTAACGGACCGGCACCGGCATTACCTGCCGGATACTGATACTGCCCGGCAGGTAATAAGTGTTTATATCGGTATTCCGTTTTGTCCGACCCGTTGTGCCTATTGCTCTTTTCCTGCTTACGCCCTGGATCGGTGGGGACATCTGACTGATGATTTTCTGGCGGCTCTGTCACGGGAAACAGAGGTATTGGGTGAAAAAATCCGTGCCCTGGGCCTGCAGGTCCAGACTGTTTATATTGGCGGTGGTACACCTACCAGTCTAAATGAGCGGCAGATGCAGCAATTGCTGGCAAAAGTGGCGCAATCATTTGTCTCTGAGGCAACAATGGAATTCACCCTGGAAGCCGGCCGTCCAGATACCATTACCGGTGCCAAGCTGGCACTGGCCAAAGAGTGCGGTGTTAACCGGGTAAGTGTCAATCCTCAGTCTATGAATCCGGCGACTTTACGGGTTATTGGCCGGGACCATACCCCGGAGCAGGTTGCTGAAGCGGTACAAGCAGCCCGGGCAGCAGGCATTGAATCAATCAATATGGATCTGATTGCTGGTTTACCCGGCGAAACGCCGGCAGATTTTGACCGCACGCTGCAAACAGTAACCGACCTCAGCCCGGAAAACCTTACGGTGCATACCCTGGCGGTTAAACGGGCGTCTTTTATGACCGAACACCGGGAGCAGTACAGACTGCCGAAGGACGATGATGTACGCCAGATGCTGGACTTGGCGCAAAAAGCGGCTGTGGCAATGAAGATGTATCCATATTATCTTTACCGCCAGAAACAAATGGTGGGTTTGCTGGAGAACGTGGGGTATGCCCAGGCCGGTTATGACTGTATATATAATGTACAAATAATTGAGGAACGGCAGACGATTCTGGCTCTAGGGGCGGGCGCCGGCTCAAAGTATGTCCGGCCGGCGGATTGGACACTGGAGAGTCAATACAATCCCAAGGACCCGCTAAATTACATTGCCCGAATTGAAGAAATAATTGCCCGCAAGGTTGAAAGGCTATATAAAAACATAACAAAAAGGGACTGTCGGCAATAGCCAACAGTCCTTTTTGCTGGTGCCCGGCATTGGGCGCAGTCTAATTATATACAATTGTAATCCTGTATAAGGGTCCGGCAATGCCCGCAACGGAATGGAAGCGGACTAAAGCCTGCCTGGAGGTTTTTGTGAAACTAAGCTGGTAATTATTAAGATCAGTTGGGTCGGTATTGGTTTGGGTCCATTTATTGTTAGTCATCTGGGCTTTGTAAAATGCCAGGACATCACTGCCCTTTAGGGTTTCAGATGCGCTGGAGATAAGTACATATCCGCTTTCTAGATTGGCCGGCACTTCGCCGCGCCAGATTTTTGCCGGTACCGGCGTTGTCCACTGCAGGCTGGACAGTATCGGAATATCCGTATCAGGCATTAATGCGAGTAACATGTTGTGAGCTTCACCATGGCAGGTAGCACATTCAATCCGGTTATTGGCGATAGCGGAAACATGTTTGGGGTCCTGGCTGGCATGACAGGTATCACAATCCAGCTTTTTTTTCTGAGTTTTGGGATTTGCCATATGTTCCTCGGTGAGGCTTAAGGTGTGACAGACTTTGGTGCAATTGGCATCAAGTTTCGTAATATGTACGGCTTCGTGGCCGTTACCGCCCAAACTATGGCAAGCGGCACAGCTGGTTTGATTATTGTAGATGGCCTGCACTACCGTGGGTGAGGTACTTAAATGGCAGGTATCGCAGTTGATTGGCTTTCCGGCGGTATCAGTCCTGCCGGGGAGCTGGTGCTCTCTGTTAATTGATTTGGCATGACAGGAGGCACATGAACCGGATTCTGCTCTGTGCAGTGTGTCCAAAGTCAAGGTAGGAATGCCAGTTTGGTCATTAAAGGCGACTTCGTGGTACGAGCCCGCGGGATATACTGTGAAATGCCATTGGTTCTTATGGCAGGATATACAGCGCTGCTCAATTGTCCGGATATTATTGCCATGACAGCTCTCACAGGTCGTGCCGTAGCGGACTTTTTCTTCTGGGGTGGCAGGCAGATGAATATTCAGGTTATTGGGGTGGCAGCTTACACAGGTCTTATCTGTTGCCCAGGGCATAGTGGGAAATGTGTTAATGTAAAACTTCCATTCGCCATTAGTTGTGTTTCCGGCCTGGTCGGCAGCAGTTAGCGAAATAGTATAGACGGTTTCGTCCGGCAGGTCACTGGTCGGGGTATGGGTCAGGGTGCCTGTTAAGGAGTCAAAGGAAAACGGTTGCACTTGTCCGTTCAGTTTAAATATAATGTTATCGGCTGTAAGGGAACTGTTCCCATCGGTGATTTTGGCGGAGATAGTAGGCCTACGGGTATTTAAGACTACCTCTCCCCTGCGGTCGGTAATTTTCCCGGGGCTTATTGTCGGTGCCGGCAGTTTTGCCAGGTTAGGCGGGTTCTCATTAGAAATGACAGGTGCCTCGGCTACCCGGAAGTTTAAAGTAGAAGTAGTTTGATTATTACCGAAATCAGACATGGTTATGGCCATGGTATACAAACCATCGGACATTGTTAGGGGATTAATATCCCAGACTTGGCCGGTAACTTTTTTTACAATTGTATCATTACCGTTTAATTTGACAGAAAGATTTGTGAGGTCTTCGGAAGCGTTAATTCTTAACCACAGGGCGGTTCCTTTTTCCAGATATGCTCCTTCATTTACTGTAAAGGATTTACCTTGGCTGGGGTAGTTGACCAGGTTAACGCTGCTTAACTGAGGAGGGGTCAGGTCGTAAGAAAAACCCCAGGTGGTCACAGTTTCGTGGCCGCTCTTACATTTTGCTTTAAGGGTTATGGTATGGTTACCGGGCGAAAACGGGGTAGATACCGGATAGTAAAGTCTGTTATAATTGGGTGCTTTATTAAAATACTGGCCGACATTGATTTCCGGACCGCCGTCGATAGACATGATCACGGAGGCGGGATCAACTCCCATGTAATCAGTTATGTATGCCTGTATTACAGGGGTATAATTGGTGGTAACGCCTTTTGGACTTTCCGGCACGATTTTTGGGGTACCCTTAATATTGACAGTCCAGGATTTTACGGTGAGGTTGCCGGCATAATCTTCCATTTCCAGGCGGAGTGGCAGCGGGCCATCATTATAGTTTTTGTAAAGCGAGACAAAAACGATGGGGCCATTTTGCCAGTTTAGTAGCATAGTGTTAGGAAAAAGCTCATTATTAATATAAAACCTGGCGGCTTTAATATTGTTGGCGTCACTGACATAGAAGATAAACTCGGTTACATTATTTGTTGAATAGTCAATGACCTCTTTGCCGCCAAAGGGGTCTCTGGTAATCACGGGCGGGGTAGTGTCAACAGTAAAGGTCCAGCTCATAGTGGAAACATTACCGGCCTGATCCCTGACTTCCATTAATGCGGTATGCAGTCCGTCAGGCAGAGGTACCGGCCATTGCAGGGCAAGATTTTGACTTGCACTGTCATAATTAAGTCCGGTCACCGGTGGCCCATTATTAATAGAGAGAGTAGACGTCCCGGCGTCAATATATACATTGTCCGTTACTGTTGCTCCTATATTGGGAGTAGGCGTGGTAATAAGATTAACCGGAAATGGAGCAGTAATAACCGGGGCAGTGGTATCAGCTTGTGAAAAAGCCAACAAGCCGGTAGAAAAAACAAGTATACCTCCGATAAGCAAAATAAATAACAGTTTGCCTGCGGTTTTTACAGGATTAGTCATTGAAATCACTCACTTTCAAAACTTTCATAGTATTAAAGCTGTTTAATTATACTTCCGCATCAATGGTAAAAATTCCTTTTATAAGAAAAAAAACTAATAGATTTTTTTCGCTGTCAGGTCACTAAACTATCTCCGACATTGACAAGACTGGTACAATTCGCTAAAATTTAGGGGAGAACCAAACCTCTCGCCTCTGATAATGCATGAGCATTGTTGGGGGGAGGGGGATTTTGTTTTGAGAGGATTGGATTAAATGAGCCTTAACTCCAACAGCTGGAATCGCATCAGATATACTGTTTATGTGCCTTTTTATGATGCTATAGTTAAGCTTTTTGCCGGGCGGCGGCGGCGCTCCATAGAATTATTAAATATCCAACCGGGGGAAAAAGTACTTATTTTAGGTGCGGGTACCGGACTGGATTTGGACTATATGCCTAAGGGCGTTAACATTACTGCCATTGATATAACACCGGCAATGGTTAATAAAATTAAGCAAAGAGCCGGTAACCTGGGCTTGCAAGTCGATTGCCGGGTGATGGACGGACAAAAACTGCAATTTGCCGATGAAAGCTTTGATTGCGTCATATTGCATTTGATATTGGCAGTTATCCCTGACCCTTACAAGTGTATTGCTGAGGTTGAAAGAGTCCTGGAAGTAAACGGCAGAGCCGTTATATTTGATAAGTTTTTACCTGAGAAGCAAAAACCTTCAATTGTAAGAAAGGTAATGAACTACTTTACCAATGTTTTGTTTTCTGATATAAATCGCAAACTGGGTTCGATTTTAACTGGTACTTCCTTAAAACTAGAACATGAGGAATCTGCCGGATTTAACGATAATTTTAAAATAGCATTGGTCAGAAAAAAATAAAAATGGTTTCATGTCTATTGATTAGGAGGATAAGTTATGTTAACGGCTGGACCAAAAGGAACGAATGACATTTTGCCGGGACAGGTGGAAAAATGGCAATATATAGAGCAGACTATCAGGGATATCTGCCGGGAATACGGGTATAGCGAGATCCGGACACCGGTTTTTGAGCATACCGAGTTATTTCTGCGGGGTGTGGGTGATACCACCGATGTGGTGGAAAAAGAAATGTATACCTTTGAGGACAAGGGCCGGCGCAGCATTTCTCTGCGGCCTGAGGGGACGGCTTCGGCGGTGCGGGCCTATGTGGAACATAAGCTTTATGCCCAGCCCCAGCCGACTAAAGTGTTTTATACCGGCTCGATGTTCCGCTATGCCAATGTGCAGGCGGGCCGTTACCGCGAGTTCCATCAGTTTGGCGTAGAAGTTTTGGGCAGTAATGACCCGGCAGTTGATGCCGAAGTAATTGCCATGGCAATGGATTTTTATGGCCGTTTGGGACTAACCAACCTGGAACTACATATTAATAGTGTGGGTTGTCCTACCTGCAGAAAATCTCATCGGGAGGAGCTGCAAAGCTTTCTTCGGCCGCGGCTGGACAAACTGTGTAAAATGTGTCAGAGCAGGTTTGAACGCAACCCGCTGCGGGTGCTGGACTGTAAAGAAAACTCTTGTCAGGAAGCTGGCCGGGGAGCACCCACGACCACAACCGGCCTGTGTCCGGATTGTGCGGACCATTTTGCGCTGGTCAAGACTTATCTGGATACAATTGGTGTCAGATATATTGTCAATGAGCGGCTGGTGCGTGGGCTTGATTACTATACCAATACCGCATTTGAGATTATGGCTCCCGACATCGGTGCTCAGAGTTCCATTGGTGGTGGCGGTCGTTACAACGGCCTGGTTGAGCAGGTGGGTGGGCCGGTTACGCCCGGAATTGGCTATGCTCTGGGCCTGGAACGGGTACTGGCGGCTATGGAGCAGCAGGGTGCTGCATTTCCAGCCGGTCTGACCTTGGATGTCTTTATCGCTGCCCTGGGTGAGGCAGCTAAAAACAGTGCTTTTGCTATTTTAAATGATTTGCGTAAAGCCGGGCTGGTGGCAGAAATGGATTATATGGGGCGCAGCCTGAAGTCACAGATGAAATATGCCGGCAAATTCAACACCCGGTTTACGGTAATCATTGGTGATGATGAGTTGAATCGTGGTATGGCTGTGCTGCGGGATATGGTAGTCGGTCAACAGGAGGAAGTTGCGCTGGGTGTTTTGCGCGATAAGATACAGTCGAAGAAACAGGAGGAGAAAAAATAATGGCAGAATCCATCCAGGGTTTAAAAAGAACCCACCGGTGCGGGCTTTTGACCAGCGCAGAAGTGGGCAGGGAAGTAATATTGATGGGTTGGGTAAATACGCGGCGGGATCACGGCGGGTTAATTTTCGTTGATCTGCGGGACCGTTCCGGGATTATTCAACTCGTGTTTAGCCCGGAAACCGCCAAAGAGTATTTTGCAAAAGCGGAGAAGGTTCGCGGTGAATATGTGCTGGCTGTGGTAGGTGAAGTTCGCCGGCGGGATGAGGACAAAATTAATCCTAATCTGACTACCGGCGCTATTGAAGTATATGTTGCCGAGCTGCGTGTCCTGAATCGGGCTAAAACCCCGCCGTTTTATATTGAAGAAAATGTTGAGGTGGATGAAAACATCCGGTTGCGCTACCGCTACCTGGACCTGCGCCGTCCGGATATGCAGCAGGCGATGATTTTAAGACATAAGGCTGCCAAAGCCGCCCGGGATTTCCTTGACCGGGACGGGTTTTTGGAAATTGAAACGCCTATGCTTACCAAGAGTACGCCGGAGGGTGCCCGGGATTACCTGGTGCCGAGTCGGGTGAATCCCGGCAAGTTTTACGCGCTGCCCCAGTCACCCCAGATTTTCAAACAAATTCTGATGGTGGCCGGGATGGAAAAATATTTTCAGGTGGTACGCTGTTTCAGGGACGAAGACCTGCGTGCCGACCGTCAGCCGGAATTTACCCAGATTGACCTGGAAATGTCTTTTGTTGATGTTGATGATGTCCTCAGCCTGATGGAAGAAATGATTGCCCATACATTTAAAGAAGCAGCGGGTATCGAAATTGAAAAGCCTTTTCCCCGGTTGACATACAAAGAAGCCATGGACCGCTACGGTTCTGATAAGCCGGACCTCAGGTTCGGGCTGGAACTGCAGGACTTTACGGAAATGGTGGCGCGGTCGGACTTCAAGGTATTTGCCGGTGTTGCTGCCGGCGGCGGCCAGGTCAAAGGCATTAATGCTAAAGGCTGTGCCCATTTCAGCCGGAAGGAAATTGATGACCTGACTCAGTTTGCGGCTATTTACGGGGCCAAGGGACTGGCTTATATTGTTGTTACCGAGGAAGGATTGAAATCGCCAATATTAAAGTTTTTCAAAGAAGACGAGATTAAGGCTATGCTGGATAAGTTCGGCGCTGAACCGGGTGACTTGTTGTTCTTTGTAGCTGACACGCCGGCCGTGGTGGCTGCCGCGTTAGGTGCTTTGCGGGTAGAGTTGGCCAAAAAGAAGGGTCTAATTAACCCCGATGAGTTTAAATTTGTCTGGGTCTTAGAATTCCCGCTGCTGGAGTTTGACCAGGAAGAACGCCGCTGGGTGGCAATTCATCATCCTTTTACAGCGCCAATGGATGAAGACCTGGCACTGATGGAAAACGAACCGGGCAAGGTACGGGCTAAGGCATACGATATGGTATTAAACGGGGTGGAATTAGGGGGCGGTAGTATCCGTATCCATCGCCGGGATATTCAGGACAAGATGTTTGCCTTGCTGGGCATGTCACCTGAGGAATCATCTGAAAAGTTCGGTTTTCTGTTGGATGCCTTTGAATACGGTGCTCCTCCGCACGGCGGGATCGCCTTTGGGCTGGACCGGATGGTTATGCTGATGGCCAAAAAAGACACTATCCGGGACGTCATTGCCTTCCCCAAGACCCAAAGCGCCACCGACCTGATGACTCAGGCTCCGTCGGATGTCACCCCGCGTCAATTACGGGAGCTGCATATTAAGTTGAATGTGGTGACGAAGAAGTAACCCGGGGAATGGAAATCATGACTGAAAGACCAAACGCGCGCATAAAAACTGATATACAGCCGCATACTAAAATTAGCAACAAAAGACGACATTTATTGGCACTTGAAAACCTTTATATGTGTATGTTATATTAAACTTATAATTGAACAGCTAGAAAACACCCTACTATGCGCGTGTTTAGCCGTTATAGTATTGAGCCAACACCAATACTATGGGAGCGATACTCTGTTTGTGGCTTGTATGCCTTCCCTAACCGCGAAGGAAACATAAAGCAGACAGGTGAGCACCCACCTGATGAGCTCAGGTTCAATCGCGACGGCCCACGGCACTGGTGGGGTTTATTTATTTTCAGCAAAAACAGGAGGGTTTATGTTACATAGGTTCTCACGGACAGAACTATTAATCGGGCCTGAAGGTCTTGAGATATTGGCGAATAGTAAAGTAGCGGTTTTCGGTATTGGCGGGGTAGGGGCCTATACGGTTGAGGCTTTGGCTAGAGCCGGGGTTGGCAAATTGGTGTTGGTGGATTATGATGATGTCTGCCTGACCAATATTAACCGCCAATTACACGCACTGCAGTCAACGGTCGGCCGGCCCAAGGTTGAGCTTATGCGGGAACGGGTTATGGAAATTAACCCGGAAGCTGAAGTTGCCGCCATCAGGGAGTTTTATACCCCGGAAAAAGGCGCCGGGTTACTCTCCGGTGATTTGGATTACATAGCTGATGCCATTGATACGGTAACAGGCAAACTGGATTTGGTTAAGCGGGCTGTTGCCAATGAAATCCCTATTGTCTGTGCTATGGGCGCCGGCAATAAGCTTGATCCGGCCGCTTTTGAGGTGGCGGATATCTGTGCTACATCTGTTTGCCCGCTGGCCAAGGTAATGCGCCGGGAATTGAAAAAGGCCGGGATTGCAAAAGGGGTCAAAGTAGTGTATTCAAAAGAGCCGCCAATTATCCCCAGGGAAATTGCCGGCAGTTGTAAAAAACATTGTGTTTGTACTAATAAGGAAGCTGTTGCCAACTGTGCTTTACGCCGACAGATTCCCGGCAGCATTTCCTTTGTACCCCCGGTGGTAGGCTTGATCATGGCCGGTGTAGTGGTCAGGGACTTGCTTAAATCCGGGCAGGCTAATAAATGATATCATGATCAAATTGACAAACCCTGGATGAGCAATTATAATAAAAATACCTAATACCCTAGGAGGGTAAGTTGGGAGGGGTTTTGATTTTGGAAGCAGAGGCAACTATTGTGATTAAAGAGAATTTATGTAAGCGGTTAAAACGGGTTGAAGGTCAGGTCAAAGGAATTCACCGGATGGTTGAGGAAGGTAAGAACTGCCAGGAAATTCTCACCCAGGTGGCGGCGGCGCGGGCGGCGCTTAAAATGGTGGGCCAGGTGGTACTGAAACATCAGGCGGCCCAGTGTTTTGAAAAAACAACAGAGGCTGACAACAATGAAAAGAAGCTTGAGGAATTGGAAAAGCTAATTTCCGTTATCACCCGCTTTGCAGAATAAAGAAAATACGAAAGGAGTGTCGCCGATGGCAAGCGAAAAAGTTCTGGCGTTGAATAACGAAAGTTTTAAAACTGAAGTTTTGGAGGCGGCCGTGCCTGTCTTGGTGGATTTTTGGGCGCCGTGGTGCTCACCCTGCCGGATGATTGCTCCGGTAGTGGATGAAATTGCGGGAGAATATGAGGGAAAAGCTAAAGTAGGCAAGGTAAATGTTGATGATAACCGCCAGGTGGCCGTAGAATATGGCGTTATGAGCATTCCCACGCTGATTGTTTTTAAAGGCGGGGCAGCCGTGGACCGGGTGGTTGGTTTTAAATCAAAAGCTGATTTGAAGGCGTTATTAGATAAACATCTATAAATTGCTTATATAAATGAAACCACAGAGTTCACATTGTACACAGAAGGAAAAACTTGCTGTGTGCCGTGTGTGCGCTGTGGTTTTTTGTACTTGGTGAGAAAAGGAGAATAAAATATGGACCTGTTTGAAAGCGGGCGGCAGCAGCAGTTAAAAAAAAATGCCCCCTTGGCGGTACGTATGCGCCCGCGCACGTTAGACGAGTTTGTGGGTCAAGAGCATATAGCGGGACCAGGCAAATTACTGCGCCGGGCTATTGAGGCCGACCAGTTATCTTCAGTAATTTTTTACGGTCCGCCGGGCAGTGGCAAAACCACCTTGGCTAGGGTGATTGCTAATACCACGCGGGCTTTCTTTGAGCAGATTAATGCGGTGACTTCCGGGGTGGCGGAGATCAGGAACGTGATTAACGGCGCCCGGGACCGGTTGGGCATGTACGGGCAGAAAACAATCCTCTTTATTGATGAAATTCATCGGTTTAACAAGTCTCAGCAGGATGCCTTACTGCCGGCGGTGGAAGACGGAACCATTGTACTCATTGGTGCTACTACGGAAAATCCTTATTTTGAAGTCAATGCGCCGTTGTTGTCCCGGTCCCGGGTTTTCCGGTTTGAGAACTTGGCGGATGAAGACGTGAAAAACCTTATTCTGGCTGCGCTTAGAGATGAAGAACGTGGCCTGGGAGGATATACGGTGGCTTTGCACGATGCGGCGCTGGCACATATTGTCAATGTCGCTAACGGGGATGCCCGCACAGCTCTGAATGCTGTTGAATTGGCAGTGGTCACCACCCCGCTTGACGGTGAGGGTAAGCGGGTGATTACCAGGGAAGTTGCTGAGGAATCCATTCAAAAGCGGGCAGTACGCTACGATAAAGCCGGTGACAACCATTATGACGTTATTTCGGCATTTATCAAAAGCCTGCGCGGCTCCGATCCTGATGCGGCTCTGCACTGGCTGGCGCGGATGATATATGCCGGCGAGGACCCCCGTTTTATTGCCCGGCGGCTGGTGGTCCATGCGGCGGAGGATGTGGGGATGGCAGACCCGCAGGCGTTGCTGGTAGCCATGGCCGCCGCCCAGGCGTTAGAGTACATCGGCATGCCGGAGGCCCGGCTGCCCCTTGCGGAAGCTACTGTTTACATTGCCACGGCACCCAAGAGCAATGCGATGATTAAGGGTATTGACGGAGCTTTGGCAGATATTGAAAACAAGACCTTGGGACCGGTACCCTTACATCTCCGGGATACCCATTATAAAGGTGCCGCCAAACTGGGCCATGGTCGAGATTATAAGTACCCGCACCATTCCGCCGGAAATTACGTGGAGCAGCAGTATTTGCCTGATGAACTTGTTGGGACTGTTTATTATAAGCCTACGGAAAACGGTTGGGAGAAAAATGTGCGGGAACGGATGGAGCAGTTCAAGAAAAGCAAATAATAAAAACAGGTATATATTTAACCCAAAAAAAACATACTAAAATGCTTGGAATTCGTTTGACATTAAAAAGGCAATATGCTAATATAATCCTAAGAAAATACCCAGTAAATTACTAGGGATTGCGGGAGGGAAATAGCATTGAAGGTATCAACTAAGGGTCATTACGGCGTGCAGGCCATGTTTGATTTAGCTCAGCACTTCGGTGAAGGTCCTATTTCACTTAAAAGTATTGCCGAACGGCAGGACCTGTCCGAGCATTATCTGGAGCAGCTGATTGCCGGCCTTAGAAAAGCCGGGCTGGTGAAAAGCGTGCGGGGTGCGCAGGGTGGTTATGTGCTGTCCCGGGAGCCGGAAGAAATCAAGGTTGGAGATATAGTGCGGGTTCTGGAGGGGCCTATCGCTCCGGTGGAATGCGTGACAGATAAAGGGCCGGAAAACTGCATGAAGGCTGAATTTTGTATTACCCGTAACGTTTGGGAAAAAGTGCGGGTCAGTATCGAGGATGTGCTGGACTCCATTTCCCTCGCAGATATGTGTAAAGACGCCGAAAAAGCCAAAATGGCCAACAATTTTTACATGTATTATATTTAACGAAGGAGCTGACCTTTTAATGCGCAAAATATATATGGATCACAGCGCTACCACCGGAGTTGACAAAGATATTGCCGAACTAATGTTAACTTATATGACCGAAAATTATGGCAATCCTTCGAGTGTCCACTCTTTTGGGCGGGAAGCTAAGAAAGCGATGGAAACAGCCAGGGAAAAGGTTGCCCGGGCTATCGGCGCTCAGCCTAGTGAGATTATATTTACCAGCGGCGGTACGGAAGCTGATAATATGGCAATTCGCGGGGCGGCTGTGGCCGGCAGAAGGCGCGGCAACCATATCATTACTTCCCAAATTGAACACCATGCCGTGCTGGATACATGTAAAGCATTGGAGCGAGAAGGTTTTACCGTTACATACCTGCCGGTAGACGAGTATGGTTTGGTTAACCCGGAAGATGTCCGGCAGGCCATTACCGACCAGACTATCCTGATTACTGTTATGCATGCCAATAATGAGGTGGGTACAGTTCAACCCATCAAAGAAATCGGTGCCATTGCGCGTGCCAAGGGGATTTGTTTTCATAGTGATACCGTGCAGTCCATCGGTAAAATTCCGGTTAATGTTGATGAATTAAATTTGGATATGTTGTCAGTATCTGCGCATAAGTTTTATGGGCCTAAAGGCGTTGGGGCCTTGTATATGCGCCGGGGAACCAAAAATATGCCCATTGCTTTCGGCGGTTCCCAGGAACGGAAACGGCGTCCGGGTACAGAGAATATGCCGGGTATTATCGGGTTTGGGCTGGCTATCGAAAAAGCGGTGACCGACCTGGAAAGGCAGGCGGAAAACCAGACCAGGCTGCGGGATAAGTTAATTGATGGTATTATGAGCCGGGTTACCGATATCAAACTTAACGGTCATCCGACCTTGCGGCTGCCGAACAATGTTAATTTCAGCTTCCGTTTCATCGAGGGCGAATCCTTGCTTTTGAGTCTGGATATGAAAGGGATTGCGGCTTCCAGCGGCTCGGCGTGCACATCAGGGTCTCTGGATCCGTCCCATGTGCTGCTGGCAATGGGACTTTCCCATGAAGTTGCCCATGGTTCTTTGCGGCTGACACTGGGTAAAGATAATACTGAAGAAGAGATAGATTGTGTGCTTGAAACCATCCCTGAAATTGTAGAGAGATTAAGGGCAATGTCACCGCTATACCAGCGCCTGAACCAGCCCGGAACCCATGCTAAGAAGGAGTGCTGCTCAAATGTATAGTGAAAAAGTTATGGACCATTTCACTAACCCCAGGAATGTGGGAGAAATAGAAAACGCCGACGGCGTAGGTGAAGTGGGCAACCCCACCTGCGGGGACATTATGCGGATTTCTATTGTAGTTGAGGATAACATAATTAAGGATGTTAAGTTCAAGACTTTTGGCTGCGGGGCGGCCATCGCCACCAGCAGCATGGTGACGGAAATGGTAAAAGGGAAGACGGTCGAAGAAGCCCTGCAGATTACCAACAAACATGTGGCGGAAGAACTGGGCGGCCTGCCTGCCGCTAAGATGCACTGTTCCAACCTGGCTGCGGATGCTCTGCATCAGGCTATTACTGATTGGCAGAGCAAACAGTAGGTGGGCAGTAGGTGGTAGGTGATGGGATGAGGGTTGTTGTGGCTATGAGCGGTGGAGTGGACAGTTCACTCACAGCAGCTCTTTTACAGCAGAGGGGTTATGAGGTTATCGGTGTAACCATGCAAATCTGGCCTGCTGAGCGGGAAGAGGATGAACATTCTGCCGGCGGCTGTTGTTCGTTGTCCGCGGTGGACGATGCCCGGCGGGTAGCGGATAAGCTGGGGATTCCTTACTATGTGATGAATTTCCGGGATTATTTTGAGCAAAAGGTAATTAATAACTTTGTTGATGAGTATTTGGCCGGTCGCACTCCCAACCCGTGTATAGCCTGCAATAAGCACGTGAAATTTGAAGCTTTTCTGCAAAAGGCGATTGCCCTGGGGGCGGACTATATTGCTACCGGTCATTATGCCCGATTGGGCTATGATGAAGAACGGCAGCGCTACATCATGCGCAAAGCGGCAGATCTTTCAAAGGATCAGACATATGCCCTTTATAACATGTCGCAAAGCCACATTAAGCATACGCTTATGCCGCTGGGCGATTTCCACAAAACTGAAACCCGCCGCCTAGCTGCGGAACTGGGCCTTACGGTGGCCGACAAACCGGACAGCCAGGAGATATGTTTTGTGACAGATAATAATTATCGGGGATTTTTGCAGGAGAAGGCAGGGGAAAGAATTTCTCCCGGGCCTTTCCTGGATACGAAAGGAAATGTGCTGGGACAGCATGAAGGCATACCTTTTTATACCGTCGGCCAGCGCAAAGGGTTGGGCATTACTTTTGGTGAACCTATGTATGTAGTGGCTATTGACGCCGCCAGAAATGCGGTGGTATTGGGTCGGCATGAGGAGGTTTTTGCGGCCGGACTTATTGCCGGGGAGATTAACCTGATTCTGATGGAAAAGCTGGCTGGGCCGCTGGAGGTTGAAGCTAAAATCAGATACAGTGCCAAACCTGCCCGGGCTGTTATTTCTCCTCTGCCGAAGGACAAAATCCACGTGGCCTTTGCTGAACCCCAGCGGGCTATTACCCCCGGTCAGGCGGTGGTGTTCTATGAAGGGGATTATGTTATTGGCGGGGGGACAATTGAGGAATCATGGAACACTGTCTCATAATGGAACAGTCAAAATTTATCCTTGGAAGAAGCGTGCCGAACAGTGTGTCATAATGGAACTAAATAGCCTGGTCTGATTAAACCTAGCACCGAACCCCGGTGCTTTTTGTTTTACTGAAAAAGCTTAAAATTGTGGCTTTCAACAGATTTTACAGCTTTTTTTTTGATTTGCCGGTAAGTTGGCATTGAAGTTGCATGAAATATATTGTTGAGGGAAAACACATTTAAATCGTGTTTAACAAAAAGATTGATGATTAAGTCTGCACCGGACGAGGGAAGGAGGGGAAGACAGCCGGAATCCCGCGGAATCATAAGATTACATTAATAATATTAAAAAGGAGATGTTAGTAAAATGACAGTAATGACAAGTCGTGAACGGTTTATGGCGGCATTAAAAGGCGAAAAGACAGACCGGTTACCGGTAGTAAGCATATGTCAGCATGCAACTTATGAGCAAATGGAGCAACTGAACAGTTACTGGCCGGACGCGCTGCTAGACGGCAATCTTATGGCTAAATTAGCCGGTGGCGCCCATTCAGTCCTTGGATTTGATTCGGTACGGGTTCCCTTTTGCCAAACTCATGAAGCGGAAGCCTTCGGTGCAATTCTAAAGGATGGCGGAAAAACGGGTTTGCCCAGTGTTAATGTGCATCCTTATCATTTAGGTGATAATATTGAGTTTCCGGATGATTTCTTGAGCCGGGGGCGCATCCCCCAGTTGTTGGAAGCGGTGCGGGTTTTAAAACGTGAGGTGGGCGATAAAGCAATTATTATGGGCGGCATTATCGGACCGTTTAGTATTGCCAGTCTGTTCTTTGAAGTTACCGGTTTTCTGATGGCTTGTTTTAAAAAGCCGGAAACTATTCAAAATTACGTTGACATCGGCGAACGGGCAGGAACCATGTTGGGCCACGCTTTGATTGAAGCCGGTGCTGATGTTATTGTTGTGGAAGACATGATGGCGTCGATGGATATGATTAGTCCCAAAATCTACCGGCAATTAGCCTGGGCCGCAACAAAAAAGCAGGTGGAAGCATTGAATGTACCTACTATTATCCATATTTGTGGCAAGCTGGACAATATCATCTTAGACATTGCCAATACCGGCTGTGCGGCTATAAGTGTTGAACATATGGTTAATGTTCCGGCGGCATTGGAAAAATTTGCGGCCGAGGGTCTCACCACACCGATCATCGGGGCTATTGATCCGGTAAGCACATTGTTCTCCGGAGACGTGGAAAAAGTCAAACAAGAAACCCGGGAGTGCATAGCAAAAGGGTTTTCCATGATTTCGCCGGGTTGTGCGGTGCCGCCGGCCACCAAAACCGAAAATTTAACCGCTATTGTTGATGTAGTGAACGAAGCTAAATAATGGTGCTGAAAGGAGTTTATTACCATGAACGGTATGGCTCCCAGGAAAATATTGAGCAGATTAAAAAACGGAGTCATTAATTATGACGAAGAAATAGTTGTCAATGCCGCCCACGATGTGTTAAAGCACAATCTTGACGCGTATAAGGCGGTGATGAATGGTCTGGTCTCAGGGATTGAGGAGGTAGGTGAACTATATGAGCGGGGGGATTATTTTGTTCCGGAAATGATGATGTGTTCGGACGCTCTTTATGCTGGGCTACACATCTTGCGCCCGCATATAAAAAACAATAATTCCGGAGTAAAAGGCCAAATAGTAATTGGGGTAGTTCAGGGGGATGTGCACGATATTGGCAAAAATATTGTAAAAATGATGTTTGATGCGGCGGGTTTTGAAGTACATGACCTGGGCCGGGATGTCCCCTTGGATAAGTTTGTTGCCGAGCAGCTGCGTACTGATTCTGAGATTGTATGTTTATCGGCGATGATGAGTACCACGGCGGTTGGTATGAGCGACATTATAAAACAAATTAAGGCCAAAAACCCCCGGGTTAAAATCATGGTAGGGGGGGCACCGCTGAATGAGGAAACCGCCCAGAAATGGGGCGCCGACGGTTATGCCAGAGATGCTAATAACGCCATTAAATATGCAATTAAATTGGTTTCGTCACTAAAACGTTTAACTTCGTAATGATTAAATTACAGGGTGAATGGTCGAAATACTGGTTTCAAAGGTCGGAATTACTACTTTTGTAACAAAGGAGTTTTGCTGCGAATTATAGAATGCTATTGATTAAGAATAACAAAAAAAGAGGTGGATGAACTTTGGACCGAAAACAAAACAGGATTTATCGGTCTTGGGAAAAGTTCATAAATAATTTTGAGATTGAGCCATATATCATTAGGCCTTTGGTGGCTAACTCATGGCATCGCTCTTTGCGGATGAAGGTTGATCCACAGTCGCCACTGGGGGAACTCCGTCTGTTAAGCGAACAGCAGCTGAAAAAACGTATTGCACGCCGACAAAAACTGATTAATGCGGCAATGCCTTTTATGACCGACCTCTATAACTTTGTTAAAGGATCAGACACTCTTGTATGTTTGGCCGATGACCAAGGGATGATTCTCGATGTGCTTCAGGATCCGGTTATTCAACAGCGGACAAAGCACCTGAGTCACAATGTTGGTTCGGATTGGAGTGAAGGGAATGCCGGGACAAATTCTATCGGTACTGCGCTTTTTGAAAAAAAACCGGTACAAATAACCGCCAGTGAACACTATTGTAAAGTTTTGCACGGAATGAGCGGCTCCGCCGCCCCAATTTTTAATCCGGATAAAGAGATTCATGGTGTTTTATGTATTATGGGTTTATATCAGAACTTGCACCCCCATACTTTGGGTATGGTCGTAGCGGCCGGCAGAGCTATTGAAAATCAGCTTGTTTCCGAGAAGGCTACCTATGAATTGTTAATTGCCTATAAAAAGGTTACAACAGCAATCGAGACTATGAGTGACGGGTTAATCGCCATTGAAGCCGACCAGCGTATTACACAGTTAAATTCGGTAGCTGCCAAAATACTTCAGGTCAAAAAGGAAGAATGCCTGGGCAAGTATGTTACTGATGTTTTTGGGGGGGATTTCCCATTACTGAGTATTTTCAATACCGGAAAAGAGTTTTCTGAACGGGAATTCTTTATTGAGAATACCGGCGGCGGCATCCGTTTTAATTCAACGGCCAAGGCAATCAGGGATGAGAGCGGGAATATAACCGGTTTAATTGCCACCTTAAGGGAACCCTGTACTGTACACAGGCTGGTCAATAAAATGGTGGGGGCACAGGCGGCTTTGACTTTTGACCACATTATCGGTAATGACCCCCAACTGCAAGCTATTATTCAGCGGGCCAAAAGGGTGGCCAGAAGCAGTTCGACTATCATGTTGCAAGGGGAGAGCGGCACCGGTAAAGAGATTTTTGCTCAGGCCATTCACAATGCCAGCGGTCGCCGCAACGGACCATTTGTTGTAATTAACTGTGGCGCTATTCCCCGTGAATTGGTTGAAAGTGAGCTTTTCGGTTATGAGGATGGTGCCTTTACAGGGGCGAAAAGAGGCGGCCGGCCGGGCAAATTTGAACTGGCCAACGGCGGGACTATTTTTCTGGATGAAATCGGTGATATGCCTCTGGACATTCAGGCCAGCCTGCTCAGAGTGGTCCAGGAAAGACAGGTAACCAGGATTGGCGGTCAGAATTCTATTCCCACTAATACTAGAGTAATTGCGGCTACACATAAAAATCTGACTGATGAAGTAGAGAAAGGCAATTTCAGATTAGATCTCTACTACCGGTTGAATGTGATTACCTTTCAGATACCGAGTTTGCGTGACCGCGCCAAAGACGTGCCCTACCTGGTTCAGTATTTTGTGGATAAGCTCAGCAGCAGGTTAGGACTGGAACCGCCTATGGTTACCCCGGAATTCTATGATTGTCTAGCTGAATATAACTGGCCCGGGAATGTCCGGGAACTGGAAAACGTAATTGAACAGGCTTTGCATATAATTGAATCAGATATTTTAGTGCCGGAGCATTTGCCGGACCGGATATATAAACCCGGGATGGTCATAAAATACTATAATCATACCCAAAATAGCATTGAAATGAATAACCAAATGAATAATCAAAAGAATAACCAAATGAATAATCAAACCAATGCCGAGAAACTTAAAGATACCGAGGCTAAAGTTATAAAAGACACACTGGAAAAATGCCGCTGGAACATTTCTAAAACTGCTGCAACTCTAGGCATCGGACGTAATACGCTTTACCGGAAAATAAAACAATATAACCTGGTAGCGGGGACCATCGGGTTTAATTGTAAATAAGGGGGCATTTTGATGCCTGTCAGGGACCATTCAAATATTTTTGTCCGTTATGACCTGGTCACAGAGAGTCCTTATTACAGTATTAAGAGAGCTGCCGGTGAGAATCAGGTGATGCAAAAAGTTGTGGAGTGCGTTATTCTTGGTGACCTGGAGAATATAGCCGGTATTGTTCAGGCTGCATTGGCGGAAAAAGACCCGGTAGAAATTATTTATGACGGCTTGCTTGCCGGTATGAAAGAAGTAGGCCGGCTTTGGGAAGAAGGGATTTATTACCTGCCGCAGACTTTATTGGCCTCCGACACTATGCTGGCCGGTTTGCAAATATGCGAGAACAAACTTGGGCGCCCTGTCCGTAAGCGCGGCGTGGCCATTACTCATACGGCAGAAGGCGACATTCATGACCTTGGGCAGAAAATCGTTAACGCTTTTCTGAGGGCCAGCGGTTTTGAAGTTATCGACCTGGGCAAGGATGTGTCGGTAGAAGAAGTGATAGTGGCGGTAAAAGAGCATAAACCGGATATCCTCTGTGGGACAGCACATTTAAGCACTACTATGGGAGCTTTTAAGAATATCTCCGATACACTGGCGGCTGAAAACATCACCATACCTTTTGCTTGCGGCGGCGGAGGCGGGGTTAGTATGACTTTTATCAACAGTTTTGATTTTGGCATCTATGGTAAAGATGCTTCACTGGCTCCCAAAATGGCGGCGGACGCCGCCCGGGGCATGAGCTGGCAGGCCATCAGGCGTAAATATAACGGGTAGTACGGTACTAATCGTATTACCCGTTATTCTATTTGTTCTTTCCCAGTGACACACTGTAACGTTTTGAAACAACTTAATTATCGGATAACTGTTCCGGAACAGAACATTATATTATAAAGTAAACATTTGTGCGGAAGGATTATATATTGTGTACAGATGCAAAAAAACCTTTAAAACGTAAGACCGGCACTCAATTAATAAAAAATACCGCCTTATATATATTTTGGCATGGTTTTTGCAACTATACTATAATAGCTGATCAGTTTTAGCCAAGCCAAAATGGAAGGAGGTAACAAAGCAAATAATATCTGGGATGATTTATGAAGTATAAGGTTAAATTTTTAGTAAACTAAAAGGGAGGTTGGCCAAATGCCGAAGTATGATAAAATGGCGTATGCAAGTGCGGAAGAAATGATTTTTGGAACAGCAAAATACCCTGTAAAGTATGGACGTGATTTCAGTGTTGGTGGCGGCTATGTATATCCTGAGTTGGTGCCGCACCCGAGACCGGGCTCGGAATCAACCAAGAAAACCCTGGTTAAAGAATACGAAAAGATGGTAACTGACGTTCTGGATCGTTGTGTTGCAATTGGTATTCCCGGCATCCAGATTGAGTTGGAGCACGTATATCAAATGACCAAAAACCCTGAGTGGGGTGGCGAAATTGCCGCTGAAACCAAGCGGTTACAGGAAGATTATTTCCGTAAATACGGTTTAAAGAGTGCTATCCGGGCAACTGTTGCCGACTACCGGAAGCCTGATGAAGAAGATATCAGAAATTGCGCGGCTCTTGACAGCACACTGAAGACTTTTGAAACCAGTGCCCGGGGCGGGGCTGATAACCTGTCCATCGAGTCGGTAGGGGGCAAGGAAATCTCTGACTATACCATTGTCCGCCAGGATATTCGCGGTGTATTGTTCGGTATCGGGGTACTGGGCAGCCGGGATATGGAATTTATGTGGCGGAAAATTGTTGACATCGCCAATAAACATGGGGTAACCCCCGGTGGCGATACCAACTGTGCCCAGGCCAACGTGGCTATGTTTATGGCTGGTGGGTATCAAGATCGCTCCGTTCCCCATACCTTCGCTGCTTTAACCCGAGCCATTTCCGCTGGCCGCAGCCTGGTGGCATATGAGCAGGGAGCAAAGGGTCCTTCCAAGGATTGCGGTTACGAGGATGTAATAGTAAAAGCTATTTCCGGCGTGCCGATTTCAATGGAAGGCAAAACCAGTGCCTGTGCGCACAGTGACCTGGTGGGCAATCTGATTATGGCTTGTTGTGACCTGTGGAGTAACGAGGCCGTTGAGTACCAGGATATGTTCGGTGGCACCTCGGTAGCGGTATTTACGGAAATACTCGGATATGATGTTGCTCAGATGAATACAGCCATTGAATTAGGTCATGCGAAAGTATTGAAAGAAATTCTTGTGCAGTCCGATAAGTATCGTGACACTCATGGTTTTATCCTGGCGCCGGAAAATGCATATGAAATAGGTAAGGCGATTGTCGCCAATAATACGTCTTATTATGCAAGGGCCCGCGCCGCTGCTATCAAGGCAGGGGAATTAATGCTTGGAGACAGTAAATTACAGGTTTCCGCATTTGAAAAAGAGGCTTTGGAAGCTGCCATGCGCACTCTTGAGAGTTTGCCTGACAAGGAAGAGGATTTCATCAGCGAATGTGCGGATATCTATAAAAAGATTGTTCCTGGCTTTAATCTGGCTAACTACGGTCTTTAATACCCAAGGCCGGTGAAAATTGCCGGTAAATAAAAGGAGGGACTAAGATGGCAACAATAGCAAGTTATGCCAATATATATGTTAGATATGACCTCAGTGGTGCAACCGAGGCCAAGGGGGCAAAAGCATCAAATAAGGATGCCGCTCTACAAAAGGTATTAGAGTGCGTGATTGAAGGCGATAGTGATAGTATTGTGGATGTGGTTAATGAAGCGCTGGCCACAAAGGATCCAATGGTTGTTATTAACGATGCTTTAATTAGAGGGATGAATGAAGTCAGCAGATTATGGGAAGAGGGTGAATATTATTTGCCCCAGGCTATCGTGGCTTCCGACGCCATGCTGACCGGCTTGGAAATATGCGAGGAAAAACTCGGTAAATCCATGGAGAAGAAAGGGACGGTTATCACTCACACTGCTGAAGGGGATATTCATGACCTAGGTCAGAAAATTGTAAATGCGCTTTTGCGGGCCAACGGTTTTGAAGTTATTGACCTCGGCAAGGATGTGCCAGTAGATGATGTAATCGCCGCCGTTAAGAAATATAAACCGATGATGCTTACCGGCACCGCGTTGATGACTACTACCATGACTGCCTTTGAACGGATTTCCAACCGGCTGACCAAGGACAACAATATCATTCCCTTTGTCTGTGGTGGCGGGGCTGTTTCCTTGGACTATGTCACCGGTTACAATCTTGGAGTTTACGGTAAAGATGCTTCCCAGGCACCGGCGATGGCTAGTGACGCTGTTAACGGCTTAAGCTGGACTCAGATGCGGGAAAAATGGAATAGCTAAGTTTTAGGTAACCCGGGCCTGGCTTGGATCAGGCCCGGGTTAATTAGCCTATAAAAGGGGTGTGGACGATTATGCATATTGATGTGATTAACGGTTTGCTGGGGGCCGGGAAAACAACATTCTTGTTAAATCTGCTGAACCAAATGCCAGGTAACGAAAAAGTTGCCGTGCTGGTTAATGAATTCGGAGAAATCGGTATTGACGGCGATTTACTGGACGGACAGGGTGCCGATGTGGTAGAGCTGCCTAACGGCTGTATCTGTTGTACGCTCACTGCCGATTTGCGCAATCAAATCAGGACTATTGCCGAAACTTATCGTCCGGATCGTTTGCTTATTGAACCAACTGGTGTGGCCACGATTAAAAACTTAATGGGGATTTTACGCAGTCTCAGTCTGGAGAAATATATTGACGATATTAGAATCATTTTGATTGTTGATGCCGGTATGTTTCAGGAGATTCTTAGCCAGAACAGGGGATTTGTTGAAGCTCAACTAGAGATGGCGCAGGTAATTGTGATAAATAAGTGTGATAAGGTGAGCTCCGACGAAATTGAAAGAATTCAGGAGGTTATTAGGCGTGTTAATAATTCCGGTCAGATTATATCGACTACCTTTGGCCGGGTTTTAAATAGTGTCATCACTACCAGGAAAGTTGCGGTAAGAAAAAGTTTTGTACATGAGCATGAGCTGCCGTTAAAAAAATACGAACAATTTGGCCGGATAAGTAACGGTGTCTTTGATATTGAAAAACTAAGAGCCCTTTTTGACCAGATAAAAGACCGGCGGTTTGGCCCGGTTGACCGTGCCAAGGGTATTTTCCGCCTGCCTGATAAATGGGTCCGTTTTGACCTGGCGGCCCATGAAATTAATGAGGTGCTGACTGACCGGGAGTTTAAGTCAAGTAAAATAATGGTCATAGGCACTCAGTTGCAGAAAAACTTGCTTGAAGATGAGTTTACTGACTGTCAGTTTAATTCGGGGGAATAAATTATGGGAAAGCTAGGAATAGCCCTGGATTTGGGGACCAGCGGTTTTCGCGCCCAAGCCATTGATTTGGAAAAGCAAGAGATTATCGCTACGGTGCTTACTGCCAGGCATCCGTTGCCGGGGGCCAATGTTATGGATCACCTTAATTTTGCCATTGAGTTTGGTCTTGATATTGCTCACCGGCTGGTAGTGGAGACGGTTAACCAGGTAATTGATTACTTAGCAGTGCCGAAAAATGAAATCAAACGGTTGGCTGTATGCGGCAATCCTATTCAGTTGTCATTATTTGAAGGGATTGAAATTAGGGACCTGGCTTACGCCGGAGAACGCAAAAAAAGATTGCTGGGGATAACGCCGCCTAACCGGGATGCCAAAAAACTGGCTGCCGCAGACATTGCAGGTTTAGACCTGTCAGGTGCGGTAGAGGTATATATTCCTTCTGCGGTAAAGCATGAAATTGGCGCCGATGCCCTGGCCATGATGGTAAAATCCAAACTTATGGAGAGAGATGAAATTGCTTTAGTCACAGACTATGGCACCAATGCCGAGATGGCTTTAAAAGCTGGAGATCAGATTATAACCGGCTCTTGTGCGGCAGGCCCGGCTTTGGAAGGGCAGCATATTGAATTTGGCATGCTGGCGGCCCCGGGAGCCGTTCATGATATAAAAGCCGAAAAGGTAGGGTTCCGTTGTTATGTCCTGAACACCGAGATGCTGAGTATGCCCGGAGATCTGGTGGACTTGACGGCACCAACGGTTATTGAAGAAGGAGCAGCCAGGAGTACCGGTATTACCGGCACCGGGGTAGTTTCTATTATTTACGAGGGCATGGCAGCAAACCTTATCCGGCTTCCTGGAATTAAGACACCGGACGGCAAGCTGCACCTAGGTCGGGAAGTAGTATTTAGCGAACATGACATTGTGGAGGCAGGCAAGGCTATCGGCGCTATCAGAGCCGGTTTCATAACCTTGGCCAAAGAAGCCGGAATAGGTCTGAGCGATATTAAAACGGCATATATGGCAGGGGCTTCAGGTACTTATGTAAATGCCCGGAAGGCGCTGCAGGTAGGGTTAGTTCCACCCCAGGCCGAAAAGATATACCAGGTAGGCAACACATCCCTGGCCATGGCCCGTGATATTGTGCTGGACCCGGAGCAGCTTTGGGCACTTCAGTATTTAGCGCAACAACTGAGAGCAAATCACTGCATGTTTGGCGAGTCCCGGACCTTTGAACAGGCTTATCTGCTGGAATTGTCTTTGTGGGGTGAAGGGATGCCCTGGGAACATTACCACCGGTTTGCTAAAATGTATAAACTGCCCGAATTGACAGCCCCTAATCCTAATCCTGAGATAATCCGGTTATATGAACGGGATATTCCGGATTTGGGTTACCGCGGAATATCATATATAGATGTTGTCGGTTATCCGTCATATATTCAGTTTGCGGGGTGCACCGGCTGCGGCAGTTGTATCGGCAAATGCCCGGAAAAAGCCCTGGCTTTTACCGGTGATACTGATAATACTATGATTATCCGGCCAGACCGTTGTAATGGCACGGCTTGTAAAAGATGTGAGCTTAACTGCCCGGAAAAAGTCTATAAGTTTTCATTAATACCCTTTCGACGGGAAAAATCCTGATTTTTCAATAAAGCTGGAATTTGGCGGCTAGCTGTTAAAAGTGGTTGGAGATATTATTCCGGCCACTTTTTCTGCTATTGCCCTTCGGATAGCATTAAGACCTTGCGATTGCGCAGTAAAGCATGTTTTACGATGACAAAAAATGGGTATCCTTGTTAGTAAAGGTTTTTTCTAAAAACATAGTAATTCTTCAGCCAACAGGATATAATATTAAATAAGAATGATTCTGATTGGGAGGGCAAAAACGTTGAATTATGAAGAGATTCAGGCTCGGCTAATTGATCAAAAATGTAAAATGACCCCCCAGCGTAAAGAAATATTGCGGATATTACTGGCCGCCACGAAACATTTAAGTGCCAAAGAAGTATTTAAACGTATCCGTAAAAATTTCCCCCGCGCCAGTTTTGATACAGTCTATCGAAACCTGCACCTGCTGGTGGAACTGCATATAGTCAACCGGTTGGACTTCAGTGACGGGTGCCGGAGGTATGAAATCAACGACCGGCATACACATCACCATCACCTGGTTTGTCTGGGTTGCGGCGGGGCATGGGAATTACCGGTCTGCCCCTTGGAAAATATCCGGGTGGACGAAGGAGAGCGGCAATTTCAGGTGGTGACTCACCGGTTCGAGGTGTTTGGCTACTGTGCAGCTTGTCAGGTGAAGGAAAAACCGCACCATTTTAAGGAGGTGAACGCATGAGCCATTTGCATATCCCGGACGGAATTTTACCTTTTTTCTTACCAGTGCTTGGGTTTGTTATTACCGGATTAATTATAGCTTTTGCTTTATACCGACTGCGGGATCGCGATATTAACAAAATGATACCGCGTTTGGGCATTGTCAGCGCTTTTATAATGGTAGTAATGTCGGTGCCCTTGGGCCTGATACCGTATCATCTGAACCTGACGGTGCTGGCCGGGATTATTCTGGGACCGGGACTTGGGTTTATTGCAGTCTTTCTGGTAAACCTGCTGCTTGGCTTAATCGGTCACGGAGGTCTTACTATGGTTGGCTTAAACAGCCTGGCCGTAGGTAGTGAAGTGTTTCTTGGGTATTACCTATTCCGTTGGCTGAGCCGGCGGATTAAACTGCCCGTGGCGGCGGCTTTAACCACTATGTTGGCGTTGGTTGTTTCCAGCCTGATGATGATTAGCGTGGTGGCAGCATCGCAGGTGGATCCGGCTGTATTTGTAGACCGGCATGCCACAGAAGTACAGTCGGAATTACCCGGATTATCCGTGTCGCGGTTTGCGGCTATGGTGCTGCCGGTAACTTTGCCGGGGGCAGTCATAGAAAGCCTGGCGGTTTTCGGTATAGTGGGATTCTTATTGCGGGTCAGACCGGATATCCTTGGTATGAGTACCGATGGGAATCCCCGTAGCGGCCGGGTGGCAGAAAGTAGCCGGGTGGCAGAAAGCAGCCGGGAGGCGGAAAGCGGACCGGAGAAGGAAGATGCTGAAACCGAAGAAACCGGGGTGTAGCTTATGGACGTGGCCTTTTTGGACTGTCTGGCGTTAAAAGGCAACGGGCTGCTGTACAAATGCTCAGCCACTGCCAAACTTATTATGACTATGTTTTTGATTGGGTCGGTCATGGTAACTGATCATCTGACTGTGCTGGGCTTGCCAGCAGCAACAGTATTGGTGTTGCTGCTGCTGTCCCGTCTGCCCCTCGGCAGAATGCTTACATATACGATTTATCCGGCTTTTTTTGCCGTTATATTTGCCTTAAGCGCCCGCAGTATATCCTTCTGGACTTTACTGGTGCCAGCCAAAGCAATGGTGGCGGCATTATCGGTAATGCTGCTGATTGGCACTACTTCTTTCGTGGAAATATTTGGTGTGTTACGTAAAATTTTGCCTGGATTGCTGGCTGATGGATTATTTATGACTTACCGAAGTTTTTTTATACTGCTCCGCAGCATGGCAAATTTTTTTCGATCTATCAGGCTTCGGGGAGGTTACAGCCCTTTCCGGCTGGTCGGAAACATCAGGAATCTGGTTCAGGGTATGGCGGTATTATTTTTGCATTCATGGGAAATGGCTGAAAGAATGTACGATATAATGAATTTGCGAGGTTATAACGGACAAATAGTCGTTGCCCGCAGTGCTCAAGTAATTTGGCCCGGTGACCTGCTGCCTGTAGGCTTGGGTATAACGGTATTTACACTGGCGGTGATAATGTGAAGGAAATTGTGCGGGTAAATTGCGTTCGGCATCTTTATGCGGACCGGACGGAAGTATCCATTTGCGGTATGGAATTTCGCATGACCGCGGGTGAAAGCGTGGTTATCCTGGGCCCGAATGGTTCGGGGAAAACTACTTTGCTGGGCCACATCATGGGTCTGCTAAAACCGCTGGAAGGCGAAGTCCGGGTCTTTGGTGTCAATCCACAGAGTGCTTTTAAAGAGGTCCGGCGCCGTATGGGGGTAGTGTTTCAAAATGTGGAAGAGCAGATTATCGGTCCCACTGTCTGGGATGACATTGCCTTCAGTCCGGTGAACCATGGCCTTCCTATACAGCAGGTGCGGCACATGGTGGAAGAAATTATGACTGATATCGGTATCAGCCATTTAAAGGACCGGATTCCTCATTACCTGAGCGGGGGCGAAAAGAAAAAAGTAGCTTTGGCCGGGGCGTTAGTAATGCGGCCTGAATTATTGATTATGGATGAGCCGTTTAACGGTGTTGATTGCAGGTCCAAACAGGAGATTATCGAATTGCTCCGACTGGTCAGGGAAAAGTACGGCACTGCTTTGGTGCTTACTACCCATGATGTAAATATTGTGCCCCAATTAGCCCAAACCGTTTATGTATTGAGCTGCGGCCGCTTTATTTTCCGGGGCAGCCCGGAAGATGCCTTCAATCGCCCGGAAATTTTACGGGAGGCCAATATTGACCCGCCGGTTTTGATGCAATTATTTGCCGAGCTGCAAAGCAGAGGTCTGCCGGTGGAAACACCTAAAAATGTAACAGAGGCTACTGAACAGCTTTGCAAAATATTTAATTGCATAATGCGGCCAACTGTCAACGGATAGGATTGCATTTTTTACGGATTATCTGGTCATAATAGAAATGACCAGTGAAGGTGGTGGCAGCCGTTGGCCTTGTATGAATTCGGTTTAGGTATCGGACTGGCTTATGTGGCAGGGATTCGGTCCTGGTTTCCCTTACTAATGGTCGGGCTGATCAGCCGGTATGCCGATAAATTCCCGCTTCAGCCAGGTTTTGGTTTTTTGGCTACCCTCCCGGTATTATTGCTGCTAATTATGTTTATGGGTTATGAAGTACTGGCCTGGCGGGCAATAGGCTACAATGAAAGTCATGGCAGCTTACAATTGGGTCTAAAAATAATTGCCGGAGGCATTCTTTTTACAGCTTTTTTTCCCGGTTTTGGCAATTTTTTGGGTTTTATTTTTGGCGGTTTTGTAGCAGCATTATCCCATGCGATTATTGTATATTTTGGTTTGCCGGGGGAACGTCCCGGTTTTCCCGGCAACAGTAGTAATTTATTAGATGCGTTGGCGGTTGCCGGTACGGTAATGATAATACTGCTGCCGTGGCTGTCATTAATAATTTGGGGATTACTGCTGTATGTTTTTGCCAGGAGATTGCGCCAAAACCACCGGTATTCTGCAAGCAGGCGTACTCGAACATGGAGGTAAAAAGATTTGCGCAAAGGAAGGGAATTGCTTAGCCTGCCGGTAGTAGAAGCCCTCACCGGTGAACAATTGGGTGAAGTAAAAGAGCTGTTGTATGATATAAGGGGATGTCATCTGATTGGTTTTATCGTTGCTGATGGCGGGTGGTTGCGCGCTGCCAGGGCAGTACTATTGCATGAAGTTCAGGATATTACCGGGACTGCTGTAGTAGTGGAGGATAAAAATTGCATCCGTGATATTTCTGAAATAGCCGAATTTTTACAGCATCGCAGTGATGTAATAGGATATATGTTGATTACTTCAGAAGGCAAAGAATTAGGAGTTATTCAGGATTTGGTTATTTCACCGGGTAATGGCAAAATTCACGGTTATGAGCTGTCTAGCGGTATTATGGATGATTTATTAAATGGCCGGACAACCGTTAATGTTGCCGGTCAGCTGGACATCGTAGGTGAGCAGGTGATTCTAGCTGATACGAAAGGAGAAGGGCATTAATGAATTGTCCCGCTTGTGGCAGTAAAGCAATCGGTCGTGTTGGCGTAGACCAGTTCTATTGTTGGGACTGCTGTGTGGAGTACCGGAAACACAAGGATGAAGTGAACATCTACGAGGTTGCCGAAGACGGCAGTCTGGTGGCTTTCGGCAATCAGGATGAATTAAGTTAATATTTGCCGTTAAGGGGGTGAAAACAGGTGCGCAGAGGTTTTCTCAATGGATTGTTGGCCGGAGGATTTATCGCGGCTCTGGTCGGACTATTTGTAGCTCCACAAATGAAAAAGCGGAATAACTGGATGGAACAGACGAAGCAAGCACAATCCAGGGCGCGCAGGGTGATTAAAGGAGTCAGAAATTCCATGGATGATTTAATGAAATAGGGGATTATTAAAAAGAGTGGGGATTGCTCCTCACTTTGTTCACATCCTAGCC
>CAZWUW010000005.1:0-59791 GCA_964636895.1 uncultured Eubacteriales bacterium | reverse complement strand
AGCCCTTTTGGATACATTTCTCCCTTCATCTGCCATCGAATGCCGAGAGGCTATTTAAATTTGAACAGGGCTTGGTTCGCGGGAGTTTAGAATAAACAGACGCTCACGCTGCCAGTGAGGCTATCATACTATTGAAAAAACATCGGTATTCTAAGAGCGACGCCTTCTTGACAGATAGTCCAAAAACCTTTAAAATATACATTGGGAGAAACTAGAATTAGATTTTTACTACCATTATTACGGGTTTCTTTATATATTATCTAATTCCTCATTTTTATATTGGCCGCTGTGAGGATTTGCGTATAATATAAAAGAATATATATGCTATAGTGTTATTTGCAATGCCCGTAACCAGCCAACGATATAATGGTAGAAAAGATCTGTTCGACCGAGTTAGTTTCACTCGGTTTTTCTTTGTTTTTAAAAAAAATTGACTAAGAAAAAACAGAATTGGAGGTGAATGATATTAACACCGGACAAATTGTATTAATTGCAGCATTAGCGGGTGTAGTAGCCTTTGTGGCCGGGTATTTTGTTAGAAGGGCATTGGCCGAAGCCAAAATTGCATCTGCTGAAGAGGCAGCCAAAAAAGTGCTGGAAGATGCGGAAAAAGCAGCTGAGGCTAAAAAGCGCGAAGCTGTTCTGGAAGCTAAGGAAGAAGTCCTGAAGTTACGTAACGAAGTTGAAAAAGAGAACCGTGAACGTCGTAATGAACTACAGCGGCAAGAGCGCCGTTTGGTGCAGAAAGAAGAATCCCTGGACCGGAAAATCGAAGGCATCGAGCGCAAGGAAGATGCTCTGGCAAAAAAAGAAAATGATATCGATGTCATAAAGAGTAGCTTACAGGAGATTCACGCCAAACAGGTTACAGAATTAGAAAGGCTTTCCGGCTTGTCTTCTGAGGAGGCCAGGGAACTTTTGTTACGGAACATCGAAGAAGAAATTAAACATGAAGCAGCGATGTTGATTAAGGAAATAGAAACCCAGGCAAAAGAAGAAGGCGAAAAGAAGGCCAAAAACATTATTTCACAAGCAATTCAAAGGTGTGCTGCCGATCATGTTGCTGAGACTACGGTAACGGTAGTGGCATTGCCCAACGATGAGATGAAGGGTCGGATTATCGGCCGTGAAGGTCGAAATATCAGGACTTTGGAAACTCTTACCGGTATTGATCTGATTATTGATGATACACCGGAAGCGGTTATTCTATCCGGATTTGACCCTATTCGCCGGGAAGTTGCCCGTTTAGCACTGGAAAAGCTTATTCTGGATGGTAGGATTCACCCGGCTCGGATAGAGGAAATGGTGGAAAAAGCCCAGAAGGAAGTAGAAGTCCAATTACGGGAAACCGGCGAGCAGGCTACCTTCGATACAGGGGTGCACGGTATTCACCCGGAATTGATTAAATTGCTGGGCCGGTTGAAGTTCCGTACCAGTTACGGTCAAAACGTTCTTAAGCACTCTATTGAAGTTTCTCACCTGGCTGGATTAATGGCTGCCGAGCTAGGTGTTGACGTGGTGCTGGCCAAACGTGCCGGTCTGCTGCATGACTTAGGAAAGGCTGTGGATCACGAAGTTGAAGGTCCACATGTAGTGATTGGTGCCGATCTGTGTAAAAAATATAAAGAATCTACAGAAGTTATTCATGCGGTTGCCGCTCATCACGGTGACGAAGAACCCAAAACGATTGAAGCCGTTTTAGTGCAGGCCGCCGATGCGATTTCCGCCGCCAGGCCCGGCGCTCGTAGAGAAACTCTGGAGTCATATATTAAACGGTTGGAAAAACTTGAAGGCATTGCCAATGCTTTTGAAGGTGTGGAAAAATCTTTTGCCATTCAGGCCGGACGTGAAGTCCGGGTGATGGTAAAGCCCGAAAAACTGGATGATTTGGCTTCCGTTCGCTTGGTAAGAGATATTGTCAAAAAGATTGAAGAAGAACTGGAATATCCAGGTCAGATTAAAGTTATGGTTATCCGGGAAACCAGAGCAATTGAATACGCCAAGTAAGAAAACAACGACCTCTTCCGAGAGGTCGTTTTCAATATTTTGGCAGCCATATTTTTTTATAATTCTTAATCCCTGAGCAGGATTTGTGAGCAAAGGCACAGAATCTATGATACAATATCACTAAAGAGGTGGCATAAATGAGTTTAGTTAAGAAAAGCAAGCATGATACCGAGTATTCCGACAGCATCGGCTTATTAATATCAATACTTGTGAGATATCCTGAGGTGGGTACAATAAATTATGACCCTAAACAACAGGATTTGAAATTCACATTTATTTTTTCCCGGGTGTTGGATGAAAAAGAGTTGACTAATTTTAAAACCGAACTAATCCAGGTAATTGATACATATAATTATCTGGAGGGAAAAGAAATTATTATTGCTGATGTAAATCATTTGTTCTGTGACAATTTCACCATGTTGGAAGTAAGAAGGGATGTCAATACCCTGACCCAGGAAGAAATTGCGCTGATTATTGAAGTGGTAGAGAAATGTTTTAAACAGAATTTGGTAGCAGACCAAAATGAGTATATGATGGAAGAAGACCTTATTATGCAGGAAGAATTGATTGAACATATGCTGGAAAACCTGAAGTCTGCTTCGTTGGAGCGTAACTTGATTGCATTTCGCGAAGAAGGCCGGGTACTGGTTTTTAATAAATGATTGGAGGCCCTCTGAGTGCGGATTTTGATGATTGGAGACGTTGTCGGAAAGCCTGGTAGGCTGGCTGTTAAGGAAACTCTGTCTGGGATAAAAAACGAACTGGAAATTGATTTTATTGTTGCCAATGCCGAAAATGCTGCCGGCGGCAACGGTCTAACCAGGGAAATTGCATTGGAATTATTGAATTGTGGTGTTAATGTACTCACTATGGGCAATCATGTCTGGGATAAAAAAGAAATATATACCTTTATTGATAAAGAACACCGTATTGTGCGCCCGGCAAATTATCCTCCCGGTGCTCCGGGGGTTGGAGCCCGGGTTTTTTTGACAGAAAATAATATTAAGGTAGGAATCATTAATTTATCGGGCAGAATATTTTTGTCCAACCTGGACTGTCCTTTTAGGATGGCAGATAAGTTAGTGGAGGAAATACGCCGGGAAACACCGGTTATCCTGGTTGATTTTCACGCTGAGGCCACCTCGGAGAAAATAGCCCTGGGAAGGTATCTTGACGGACGGGTAAGCGCTGTAGTAGGTACGCATACGCATGTGCAGACTGCTGATGAAACTGTATTGCCCGATGGTACCGCATATATAACCGATTTAGGTATGACCGGCCCCCGGGATGGCATTATAGGAGTTAAGAAGGAACTGGTACTGGAAAAATTTATTTCGCAAATGCCGGTCCGTTTTGAGGTAGCTGACGGACCCTATCAGTTTAATGCTATTGTGGTGGATATTGATGAACTGACTGGGGTAAGTAGGGAAATCAGACGGGTCTTTAATTTTGAGTAATAAGACAATTGTGCGAATCTTTTCAAAAAGATTATGACCAAAAAGAGGAATTTTTAGTTAATTATCGAATATAAAGGTTTATAAAGATAGCGGTTATTTAAAGGACACTACAATTAAGGAGGTTGTGAACATGGATGTTTTAAAAGTTTCCGCAAAGTCTAATCCAAATTCTGTTGCAGGCGCATTAGCAGGAGTGCTCAGAGAACGGGGAGGTGCCGAAATTCAAGCCATCGGAGCCGGAGCTCTGAATCAGGCAGTTAAAGCTGTAGCGATCGCCAGAGGTTTTGTTGCACCTAGTGGAGTTGACCTGATTTGTATCCCTGCCTTTACCGATATTATGATTGACGGTGAAGAAAGAACCGCTATCAAATTGATAGTTGAACCCAGATAAAACGCTTAATCAGTTTTCCGGCACCTGGTAATTTTGCTTTTATTATACTGTTGGTTTAATAAGCAACATCATAACAACAGTGTAAATGACATAACGGTATAGAACATTTGACCTGTTTGTTCAAAATGAATAAACAGGTTTTTCCGTCATATAATTAATTGAATTGTATGACGGGAGGTTACACTATTAACAGAGAAATGTTGGCCAGCCTTAAAAGCTATACGTTTGTTGACTTACACTGTGATACATTGCTGGATTTGGCAGAGGGTAAAAGGTCGCTGTCCAGGTTGAGTCTGACCGGACATGTTGACCTGCCCCGGTTGATGATGGGCAATGTAAGAGTGCAGTTTTTTGCGGCTTTTATTCAATCTGTTTATAAGCCGGAAAGGTCATTAAAAAGACTATTACAACTAATAGATGTTTTTTACCGCGAAATAGATGCCTGCAGTTTGCAAATAGTGGCAGGTCTTTCCTGGCGGCAGATTATCCGGGAATTGAAAAATAACCGGTTGATTGCAATTCTTGCAGTAGAAGGGGGCGAAGCCCTGACCGGTGACCTGGCGGTGCTGAGAATCCTATACCGTTTAGGGGTTAGGGCAATGGGATTAACCTGGAACCAGCGCAATGAAGTCGCTGACGGGATATGGGAACGCCATACCGGGGGTGGATTAACAACTTTTGGCCGTGATGTAGTGGTCGAAATGAACCGGCTGGGCATGATTATTGACCTGGCTCATATTGCTGAAGCCGGCTTTTGGGATGTGCTGCGCTTATCAGGGGACCCGGTTATGGTTAGCCATGCCAACAGCTATGCTTTGTGTCCGCACCCAAGGAACCTTAGGGATGAACAAATAAAGGCCTTGGCGGCCCATGGGGGGTTAATGGGACTGACTTTTGCACCAGAATTCATTAGTAATGGAAGTACAGGGTTGGAACAGTTTTTGGATCATATCGATTATGTTGCCGGTCTAGCCGGTATAGGGTGCATTGGTATTGGCTCAGATTTTGACGGCATCGGTGAAACCCCACTGGGATTGGAGGATGCGGCTAATTATCCTAATATCACGAGAGGTTTGCAGGAAAGAAGATATACTGAGGATGAAATAAACAACATTTTGAGCGGAAACGCACTGCGCCTGATGCAAAAAGTTCTGCGCTGACAAAGGGAGGTTATTATGGACAAGTCTCGTCGCATTGCCGGATTAGTTTCGGCAATATTTTCGGAAATTGATGTATTAAAAGAAAAAGTTGCAGCCAGGGGAGTTGAAATCATTAACCTGGGTATTGGCAGTCCTGACCTACCACCGGCACCACATATCCGGCAAGCACTGTTAAATAGCATGGAGAATCTGGAACATTATGGTTATCCGACGTCAAAAGGAACTTTAGCTCTTCGGTCAGCCATCACGGACTGGTACCGGCACCGCTTTGGGGTAGATTTAGACCCTGAGCAAGAAGTTTTGGTTTTAATGGGATCGCAGGACGGTCTGGGCCACTTGCCATTAGCCTATATTGACCCGGGGGACATAGCCCTGATTCCTGATCCCGGCTATCCCATTTATCACGCTGCCATTGTGCTGGCGGACGGTAAACCTTATGCAATGCCTTTAACAGCAGATAACAATTTTCTGCCTGATTTGGCTGGCATTTCTGACGAAATAGCCCATCAGGCCAAAATAATGATTCTTAATTATCCCAGTAACCCGGTGGCGGCAATAGCTAACCGGGAATTCTATGAACGAGTGGTGGATTTTGCTACCCGTCATCGGATTTTAGTTATCCATGATGTGGCATACTCTGAACTGGCTTTTGAGGGCTTGCGGCCTATGAGTTTTCTGGAAGTACCGGGAGCCAGAGAAGTTGGGGTGGAGTTTCATTCAGTATCCAAAACTTATAATATGGCCGGTTGCCGTCTCGGTTTTATGGTGGGGAACAGAGAAGCTGTTCAGGCTCTGGCCCGTATTAAATCAAATATAGACTATGGGGTATTTTTACCGGTACAGGAGGCGGGGATTGCGGCATTAACCGGTCCACAGGATAATATTCATCAGAACATTAAGACTTATCAGCACCGCCGGGATTTGCTTATTAATGGGCTGGCAAAAATTGGCTGGCAGGTGGATAAGCCCCCGGCCACAATGTTTGTTTGGGCTAGGCTGCCACAGGGCTATTCATCATCTGTGGCCTTTGCCCGGGAACTGCTTGACCAAACCGGCGTAGTAGTTGTACCCGGTTTGGCTTTTGGCGAACATGGTGAAGGTTATGTAAGAATTGCTCTGGTTCAGCAGGATGAAAAAATAAAGGAAGCCATTGAACGTATCAGGCAGAAATTTAAATTTTGCGTCTAATTACCGGCAATTATGCATATAATATGGTTAGAAGATTCTGGGAGGGATGCCGGTGGAGGGTAAGTCAGTACGCAATTTAGAACAAAAAATACTAGAATTAGAAGAACGGGTTGACCATTTGCGCTTTAGTCGGCGGGTATTGATGAATCTGATAGAACGCCTTGAAAGAGAAAAATGGGGTTCATTAGCCAAATTGGAGCGAGAAAACAAGAAACTGCAGTTGAATAACAGCAGGTATGCCAAGTCATTGTTACGCAAGAACAGACAGATTATGGAACTGGAAACAAAATTGCAGAAATCAGGTTGGTTGGAAAATATAAATTGACAAAAAAGTTATCCACAGACTTATTAACAGTGACCATATATTTGTGAATAATCAGAAAATTTTACACGATTTTTACAATTCGACTAAAAGAACCATTTGGTTCTTTTTTTGTTGAAATGACATGCTTTTTTCGATAGATTGTCTGGAAAATCGTCATCGTCAGGAATAGTTTATATGTCTTGGTAAATACTATGGAGCGAATTCAGAAAGTGTTGCTAAAAAAGGTAATAAACTGGTATAATGTAATAGGATAAAAATATGTTTTTTAGGAGGTAACTGATGATTCCAGAAATGCAAAAGGTTGTCAGAACGCTTGCAACCTTAGCTATTATAATAGGAATCATTGTCTTTGCGGTGTTTAGCGCCCAGGACAAAACTGGAAAGACGCATAACAATAATAATCAAGCGCAGTCTGCACAAGTAGAGAATAATTTTGATACAATTGATGAAAACATAAAAAAAGCGGTTCCGGCAGCAGATAAGCCGGTTTTAGAAAATGAGCTGGCTTTGCAGCTTAAGAAGGAACAGGCAGCAGAAACCGGCAATAAGCAGTTAATGCCGAAAAAATCGGCCGGAGACTTTATTTATACCGTAAAAAGCGGGGATACTTTGTATGATTTGGCTTTAGCATACGGTATTTCTGTTGATAATATTAAATACGCCAATAACCTTACAACGGACAATCTCCAGCTTGACCAGCAGTTGGTAATGCCTGTATCCGGCAAAATTGTTGCAAAGATAGCGACTCCTAAAGAGAACATTAAGAAAAAAAGGTTAAAAGACCTGGTGCAGGTTAAGGAAGAGGCCCCGCAACCGAGAAAAGCCATCCGGGTAGCGTCTTCCAGAAGCGGCGGGCGTTCGGTAGGGGAATTGGTGTCCTGGGATACTGCCAAAAATCTCTTTTCCAGAGGTGAAACTGCTACCATTACGGACGTTGAAACCGGCCTCTCATTTCGCATTAAACGCAAAGGCGGTTCTAATCATGCCGACAATGAGCCACTGACTTCAGCAGATGCCGCTACCATGAAAAATATTTACGGCGGCAGTTGGAGCTGGGATCGGCGCGCCATTGTGCTTAAGGTGGGCGACAAAAAAATTGCCGCCTCTATGGCCGGGATGCCGCATGGCAGTGAAACCATTGCAAATAACGATTTTTCGGGTCATTTTGACATTCATTTTAAAGGCAGCATGACTCATGGCTCAGAGTATACAAAAAGCCGCCGGCCGGTTGTGGACGGACAGCACCAGGCGATGGTAAGAAAAGCCGCCGGATTATAGATTTAGGAGCATCTTTCCATGCGGGGAGATGCTTATCTTTTGTTTGCATAAAAATGCCGGCACCGGAGTTTTAGCCGGTAAAGCCTTTTAAACAGGAAAGGACCGCATTTATGTTGGGCAGAAAATTAATTGAAGTTATGGGTATTGTACAGGGGGTGGGTTTTCGGCCTTTTATATACTCCCTGGCGGAAAAATATGAATTGCGCGGTTATGTGGTCAATACCTCATGGGGTGTGGAAATTGATGTGCAAGGCAGCACCGCAAAAATTACTGAATTTATTACCGAGATCAGTAATAACGCACCACCGCTGGCGGTAATTGATAATATTTCGTGGCAGCAACTGCCTGTTTCCGGTTACCGGAGTTTTGAGATTAAAAAAAGCACGGCTTCATCCGGCCGGCCAGTACCTGTTACACCCGATACCGCCACCTGTGCCGATTGCCGGCAGGAACTGTTGTCCCCTGCAGATCGACGCTACCGGTACCCATTTATTAACTGCATCAATTGCGGACCCAGGTTTACCATTATTACCGGCGTGCCTTATGATCGGTTACTTACAACCATGCAGGGATTTGTCATGTGCCCGGACTGTGCTGCCGAATATAATGACCCGGCTGACCGCAGGTTTCACGCCCAGCCGATTGCCTGTCCGGTTTGTGGGCCGCAGTTAATGCTTATTGACAGGGCAGGAATTCAACTTATGGTTGAAGACCCGCTAAAAACAGCTCAGGAGCAGCTAATGGCGGGTAAGATATTGGCGGTAAAAGGTTTAGGCGGCTATCATCTGGCCTGTGATGCTATGCAGGAAGAGACAGTAAAAGCTTTACGCCAGCGGAAAATAAGGGAGGACAAGCCTTTTGCTGTTATGGTGCAAGACATGGCCGCAGTGCGGCAGTATTGTCTGGTCACAGCCCGGGAAGAAGCGCTGCTTACCAGCAGCAGTCGTCCTATAGTGCTTTTGCGAAAACGGCCGGATTGCCCGTTAGCTGAGGCAGTGGCACCGAATAATGATTATCTGGGTATCATGCTGCCTTATACGCCCTTGCATATTCTGCTGTTGGCTGAAGGCCCCGCAGCCATGGTAATGACCAGCGGCAACGTCAGCGAGGAGCCTATTGCATACCGGGATGAGGATGCCCTGGCAAGGTTAGGCGGTATTGCCGATTTTATACTAACCCATAACCGCGATATCAGTCATCGTTGTGATGATTCGGTGACCCGGGTTTTCCGGGAGCAGGACTATGTGCTGCGGCGGGCCCGCGGATATGCCCCGGCACCGTTTATGCTGAACCGGGAAATAGTACCGGTTTTGGCTTGCGGCGGGGAACAGAAAAACACATTTTGTCTTACCAAAGGCCGGTATGCATTTTTGAGTCATCATATCGGTGACTTGGAAAACATGGAAACTATGACAGCTTTTAAACAAGAGATTGCTCTTTACAAAAAACTTTTTGACATAGAACCGGAGGTTATTGTCCATGACTTACATCCGGAATATTTATCAACAAAATTTGCCTCGGAGCAGGCCGGCATACCGCTAATCGGTATTCAGCATCACCATGCCCATGTGGCCGCCTGCATGGCGGAGCATGGCCTTGATGGTAAGGTTATTGGTGTTTCATTTGATGGTACTGGTTATGGCAACGATGGCCACATCTGGGGCGGGGAGTTTCTGGTAAGCGATTATCTGGACTTCCGCAGGGTGGGACATCTGGCTTATGTGCCTATGCCCGGCGGGGCTAGAGCGGTTAGAGAACCATGGCGCATGGCGGTAAGTTATCTTTCCCGGACATTTGGTCCGGATTGGCGTAATGAATACTGTTTGCTTGACGGCATTGACGAGAGCAAGCTTGAGCTGGTCCAGGCGATGGTGGAAAAAAAAATAAATGCGCCGTTCACGTCAAGTATGGGCCGGCTTTTTGACGCTGTGTCGGCTATATTGGGCCTGCGGACGGTGGTAAATTATGAGGGCCAGGGAGCAGTGGAGCTGGAACAACTAGCTTTGCGGGCAGGCAATGCTATGCAGCCGCCTTATGATATTGATATTGAAGAGGAAGCCGGGATTTATCTTGTAAACTTACCGATAACCCTGCGCCAGATTATCCGCGATGTTACCAAGGGGACCAATGTCAGCGATATTGCTTACAGGTTTCATGTGACAGTTTGTGCCATAATTGTCCGGATGTGCCGGTTGATTCGCCGCATAGAGGGGATTGAACGGGTTTGTCTTAGCGGCGGCGTATTTCAAAATATGTTGCTTTTAACCATGACTTTTGATAAATTAAGGGAAAATGATTTTCATGTATATGTGCATCGCAGAATACCGGTCAATGACGGGGGGATTTCCCTTGGTCAGGCAGTTATAGCCGGTGAAAGGAGACGGAATTTATGTGTTTAGCTGTACCCGGGAAAATTATAAAAATAAAGGATGACCTGGTAGCTCTGGCAGAACTGGCCGGGGTGGAGCGGGAAGTGAGCCTGGAGCTTGTGCCGGAAGCCAAAACAGGTGATTATGTGTTGGTGCATGCCGGTTTCGCTATTCAGTTGATTGATGAAGAAGAAGCGCAAAAGACTTTGGCTTTATTCAGGGAATTAATGGCATATGAAAATGCCTGAGGGATGCCTGGGATACTAAAAACATGCAAGGAGTTCGCAGAATGAAATATATCAGGGAATTCCGGGACGATGCAGTGGCCCGGGTGTTAATTAATCAAATTCATCGGGTATCAACCCGGAATATTAAGCTGATGGAAGTTTGCGGCACCCATACCGTGGCTATTTTCCGTCATGGCATCAGGGAAGTGCTGCCGCCAACGGTTTCTCTTATTTCCGGTCCGGGCTGTCCGGTATGTGTAACCCCAAACCGGCATATTGATGAAGCAATTGCCCTTTCCCGGGTGCCGGGCCTCATAATGACCACCTTCGGTGATATGATGAAGGTGCCGGGCTCTTCCTCCAGCCTGGCCCGAGAAAAAGCTGCCGGGGCGGATATCAGGGTAGTTTATTCCACCATGGAGGCTGTAAAACTGGCAGTGGAAAACCCGAACCGGCAGGTGGTGTTTTTTGGTATCGGTTTTGAGACCACTTCGCCTACCATCGCTGCTGCGATATTGGCAGCAGAACGGCAGGGACTGACCAATTTTTCGGTAATCGGTGCTCAGAAGCTTATACCTCAGGCTATCCGGACTTTACTGGACACTAATGAAATAGGTGTCAACGGTTTGATTTGTCCCGGCCACGTCAGCGCTATCCTCGGTGTTCGCCCCTATCGGTTTATTGCGGAGGAATACGGTGTTCCTGCCGTGATTATCGGTTTTGAGCCATTAGACCTGCTGCAGGGTATTTTAATGCTGGTAGAGCAGCTTGAAAAAGGCCAGGCTCAGGTAGATGTACAGTATAAACGCGGTGTCCCCGAGGAAGGGAATGCACATGCGTTAAGTCTGCTATATAAAGTATTTGAAGTCAGCAGCGCAGTTTGGCGGGGCATTGGTGAAATACCGGCCACCGGTCTGCGTTTTCGACCTGAGTACACGGTTTTTGATGCCATTAATAAGTTTGATATTAAAGTAGAACAGACTGCTGAGCATCCCAGCTGTATATGCGGGGAAGTACTGCGGGGGGTAAAGGTGCCGCCGCAATGCAGTTTGTTTGGCCGGGCCTGTACGCCGGAAAATCCGGTGGGGGCCTGTATGGTTTCGCTGGAAGGCACCTGTGCGGCATTTTATAAATACGGGCTCAGGGAGGAATAGTTATGAAGTATGATAAAATATTGCTGGCCCACGGTAGCGGGGGCAAGCTCTCACACGATCTGGTTAAGGACATGTTTTTACCCTCTTTTGACAACCCTGTATTAGAACAGCTTGATGATCGGGCGGAATTGGACATAGCGGGCCGTAAGGTGGCTTTTAGCACGGATTCTTTTGTGGTTAACCCGATTTTTTTCCCGGGTGGGGATATCGGCAAGCTTGCAATTTGCGGAACGGTGAATGACTTGGCTATGGGCGGTGCTCGGCCTTTATTTCTGAGTACTGCTTTTATAATTGAGGAAGGTCTGCCGGTAGACGAACTGGAGATAATTGTTAATTCCATGAAAAAAACTGCCGTCGAAGCCGGGGTGCAAATAGTTACCGGAGACACTAAGGTGGTGGAAAAAGGTGCCGCCGATAAGGTTTTTATTAACACTGCCGGGATAGGCTTGGTGCCCGAGGGGATTAATATTTCCGGGCATAACGCCCGGCCGGGTGATAAAGTGATTATCAATGGCTTTGTTGGCGACCATGGAATTGCCGTCATGGCTGAGCGCCAGGGCCTGAAGTTCCCGGACCGTATTATCAGCGACTGTGCTCCGCTAAACGGTTTAGTGGCAGAGATGCTGCGGGTAACAAAGGACATCCGCGTTTTGCGGGACCCCACCAGGGGAGGTGTGGCAACTACCATGAATGAAATTGCAGAGCAGAGCAATGTTGGTATTGTGTTGGACGAAAAGTCTATTCCGGTAAGGGATGAAGTATTTGCGGCCTGTGAAATCCTAGGTTTTGACCCGCTTTACGTGGCCAACGAAGGAAAACTGCTGGCGGTAGTACCGGCGGATCAGGCTGATGCTGTAGTGGCCGCGATGCGGCAGCATAAATATGGCCGCGAGGCTTGTATAATAGGTGAAGTGGTCACTAAACATCCTGGTAAAGTTGTATTACAGACAAGCATAGGTGGCAGCCGCATCGTCGATATGCTGATTGGCGAACAACTACCGCGGATATGTTAGACCGGAGAGGGGAGTATAAGTCATGCGCATTGCGGTAATTGACGGGCAAGGCGGCGGCATTGGCAAACATATTGTTGAGAAGCTGCGCAAAGGGCTGCCTGAAGAATTTGAAATTATAGCTCTGGGTACCAATGCCTTGGCAACTGCTGCTATGCTTAAAGCCGGGGCCAATGAGGGCGCGTCCGGAGAAAATGCCATTGTCTTTAATACCGGGCGCGTAGACTTAATCATCGGAACTGTAGGTATCGTAATGGTAAATGCTATGCTGGGGGAGGTTACTGCCAAAATGGCGGAAGCTGTTGCCAGCAGCCGCGCTCATAAAATATTACTGCCGGTTACGCGGGGTGACCTTGAAATTGCCGGGTATAAATCTGAACCGTTACCGCATTTGCTCGCTGACCTGATAATCAGGGTGAGGGAGCATTCAATCTAGAATTGATGGGATGATTCGGGATGAAAATAAGAAAAGCAGAGTTGCATGATATTTCCGCAATAGCCACTTTAAAAATAAGCAGTTGGCAGTCAACTTATCAAAATCTCATTCCCGATGATTTTCTTGAGCAGTTGTCGCATGTGACGGAAGTGGATGCATTAACTGCGTTTTTAAACGATAAAAAACTCAAAGTTTTTGGCTATGTAGCCGAGAATAAATCAGGCCAAATAGTGGGTTATGCTTTGGGTGGGTTGGCCAGGTCAGGCAATTCAGACTATAAAGGTGAGCTATATGCCATATATATCCTTGATAATTATCAAAAAAAAGGGACTGGCCGCCTATTAATCGAAAAAATGGTCAAAGAGTTAATACAAATAGGGATAAATTCAATGCTTATCTGGATTTTAGCTGAAAACCCATCAAGGGGATTTTACGAACATTTTGGTGGTGCCGAAATAGATGCTCAAACACTAACACTGAATGGGGTCAGACTAAATTTGGTTGCTTACGGGTGGAAAGAGCTAAACTGAAAAAACAGGATTAGATGTAAAATAATCTAAGACTTCAAATTGATTGGAGGTCAAAAATGAGTGATGCTAACGAAAAAGTAAGGAAGTCAAACAGAAAGGGTGAGTTAGGAGAATACAAGCTCGATGTCCAATTCTCCCAACTACCCAAAGAGTATCGCTACTTGAATGACCTCCTGTTTAAAAGGACTGGGGGCTACTCGCAGATTGACCATGTTGTTATTTGTTCCGCAGGAGTGTTTGTGATAGAAACAAAGAATTACTATGGAGCTATTTTGGGGAACAAAAATGACAAGACTTGGACTGTTTGCTGTGGTTCCAAAAAGCTTAAACCATATAATCCGATTAGCCAAAATTATACCCACTTAAAGGCTTTACAGAATATTCTGCGTGATTTTAAGGAACTCCGTTATTATTCTTAATTTCTTTTACCCGGCGCTGCACCTTGACCGGGGTTGACCTTAATTTGAGAACGCCAGAATCCGATATTATGGTCGTATACGATACGGAAGTAACAAGGATCATTACAAGAAAGAGTCATTTGGTTTTGGGCGTAGGACGTATGCCGGGGATAAGTACAAGCGATATAGATAAGATTTACGTTATGCTATCAGAAGCTAATATAACAGATGAAAAAGCAAGATTGGAACATATACAAATAATTAAGCAGATGAAAAAAGGATAGCCCGGTTCCGATATACATATTCGAAGTGAGGTGCGCTAAATGCAAAAAAACCCCAAAGAGGGTTCTTATGCTCCTGCTTTTGAGCAAAGCCGGAAGAGGCTGCAACAAATTTCACCGGATTTGATTGCAAAGTTGACTTTGCTTCAATTTGATCCGGGAAGGAATTGTTTTACTTTTGACAGCTTTGGTCAGAGAATTGAGATCACATACCCTGATGGACGAGTATGTTTCAAGGGTACTGATGAAAAGCTGCAATCATTTGTTTGGGAACTTATCTTGCTTAATTATTTAACCTGCGCCAAAGCAAAGCCGCTCAACAATGAGTGGGTTTCCTACCGGGACTTGCCACAAGGCAACGTGTTTTATCCTAACATAAAAGCTAACATCCTGGAGGATTTGGCTAGGTTTTTTGCTGATTGTGATAAGACTTTGTTAAAAACTGCTTTATCTAAACTAGGATTTACTCCCGTAGCGACCAAAGCTGATTTAGCAGCTATTGTTAACTTCAGCCCCAGAGTGCCTGTATTAATCCAATTCTGGGAGGGGGAAGAGGACATCCGGTCTTCATGCCAGCTTCTGTTTGACCCCACAATATCGAATCAGATGCATATTGAAGACGTTGCCGCTTTATGCAGTCTGATTAAAGAGTTAATATTAAAGCAATATGATTTTGATGCGCTCAGTACTCAAGTGAATAATTAGTCGCGCTGTATAATCCAGGAAATTACATTATATAATTTCAGTTTAATTCGTCAGCCTGCCGGAGAAGTATGAGTTCAAGGGAGTCCGTAGTATGCTGCGGGTTATGGTGATGGCTGATTAGGGCCACCAACTGTTCCGGGAATCCATGCCGTCTGGCCAGTTTGCATCCTATTTCACCATGATAAGTATGAATATAAAAGGCATTTCTGAGCCTGGCCAACCAGCCGGCGTGTCCTTTTTTGGCAATTCTTTTGGCCAGACGCCGGGATGCCTTGCGGATGATTACATACCAGACCCTGTCCATGATTGTGAACTCACCGTTGGATTTGCCAATGTCATGCAGCAAGGCAGCTTTAAAAAGCAATTCTGTGTCTATATCGGCTTGTCCGGCCGCATCGAATTCGGCCTTGCGGGTTAGCAGTTCTGCAATAGTGTTGGCTACATTGACACAGTGCTGCTGAATGGCAGTATCCATTTGATAAAAGAGATTTTGTTCGCTTTTATTTAGAATCTGTTGGATCAGCGCCTGGTCAGCCGGTGTCAATTGGGCCATAAGGGCACGGGCGAATTGGCGGCAGCGTTTAATAATTGTTTTCATATAAAAAGTATATCACATGTTTAAATTTACATGAATTCTTTATTGAAGTAATTCCATACATGGTGTAGAATAACTTTAATAAGTAAAATAACTTCATATACCTTCGGATGTTTTACTGGGAATCAGGTTAAAATCCTGAGCGGTCTCCGCCACTGTAACCGGGGAGTTACTGTACGCAAGCCACTCGGCCGTCAAGCCGGGGAAGGAGTGCAGCAAACAGCGATCCGGGAGCCAGGATACCGGCCCGAAGGTGACCATCGAGTCCTTCGCGAGAAAGGGTAGAGGTGTTTTTTCGCTGACGTACATTACCGGCGAAATTAGCTTATTATCCCTCGGCAAAGGCCGGGGGTGTTTTGTTTTTCATTTAAGCCGGGGAATTGTGCCGGGAAAGTTATATTGCAGACAAGGGATGGATATAATGGGTAAACTGATTTTTGTTACCGGAGGAACCAGAAGCGGTAAGAGCGCTTTTGCTGAAGAGGTTACTGCCGCCCTGGGCAGAGATGTAACTTATATAGCCACTGCCCGGGCCGGTGATGATGAGATGGCTAACCGTATTGCTTTGCACCGGCTGCGGCGGCCGGCGTCCTGGCGGACGGTAGAAGAACCGGAACAGTTAAGCGCGGTTATTGAATACTGGGGCGAGCAGTCTGAAGTTATATTACTTGACTGTTTAACCATATACATAAGCAACCTGCTGCTGGCCGGGGCAGCCGACGAGGAACACGGTACGTCAGCCGGCAGTGACAAGGAACCTGCGCCGGCACCGGAACGGGCTGCGACGGCTACCATGGACCGGGAAATCACAGGGGCTGTCGAGCGAGTTGCTGATATAGCTAAAGCAGTTAAAGCGCACGTGGTAGTGGTTTCTAATGAGGTGGGGCTTAGCTTGGTTTCGCCATACCCGTTAGGGCGGCGTTACCAGGAGAATGTCGGCCGGGCCAATCAGATTATGGCCGGCGCTGCTGATGAAACGTATTTGGTGGTAGCAGGCATCCCACTGGATTTAACGGAGCTGGGGCGACAGGTCAGGGCTAGATACAGAAAGGAGTAAATACAGCGTGAATAATAAATGTATTATGTTCCAGGGTACGGGTTCTCATGTGGGGAAAAGTGTTTTGGTGGCGGCATTCTGCCGTATATTTCTGCAGGATGGGTATAAAGTGGCGCCTTTTAAATCACAGAATATGGCCCTTAATTCTTATGTTACCAAAGACGGCGGCGAAATGGGACGGGCCCAGGTGGTGCAGGCGGAGGCTGCCGGCCTGGAACCGGACGTGCTGATGAACCCGGTGCTGCTGAAGCCTACCGGACAGGCGTCTTCTCAGGTAATAGTGCTGGGCCGCCCGCTGGGCAATATGTCGGCTATGGAATACCATGAAAACTATAACCTCAAAGCATTGGGGGTAATTGAGGAATCTTTGCAAAAGCTTAAAAATGATTTTGAAATCATTGTTATTGAAGGGGCCGGCAGCCCGGCAGAGGTTAACCTGCAGGCCCGGGAAGTAGTGAATATGCGTATAGCCAGGATGGCTGACGCCCCGGTGCTGCTGGTGGCGGATATTGATAAAGGCGGCGCCCTGGCATCGGTAGTAGGCACGCTGGAACTTCTGGACCCGGCTGACCGGGCCCGGGTAGCCGGGGTAGTGATCAATAAATTCCGCGGTGATGTGCGGTTGTTTCAACCGGCGATTGATTTTCTGGAGCAAAAAACTGGAATACCGGTCCTGGGTGTAGTCCCGTATTTTCAAGGTTTTAGGGTCCAGGAAGAAGACACCATTCCGGAAGCTACGCTGCTGGCCGGCCGGGAGCGGGTCGAGCACAAGCTGGACGTAGTAGTTATTAATCTGCCGCATATATCGAACTTTACTGATTTTGACCCGCTGGAAGACGAGCCGGATGTGCAACTGAGGTACATAAATAAGGGTTCCAAACTGGGCCGGCCGGACCTGATTATTATTCCCGGCAGCAAAAACACCATTCACGATCTGGTTTTCTTGGAAAAATCCGGCCTTTCACCCCGGATTACGGCTTTGGCCGGAGAAGGTGTACCGGTTATTGGTATATGCGGCGGTTATCAGATTCTGGGTCAGGAGCTGCATGACCCGCAGCATACAGAATCAGAAATTGATTCCATGCGCGGGCTTGGACTGATTGACATGGTTACCACCTTTGAGCCTGACAAAATTACTACCCAGGTACAGGCAGAGATTGTTGGTGACGGTTATTTTCTGGCTGGGGTACGGGGCCAAACTGTATCCGGCTATGAGATCCATATGGGCCGCTCCAAACTGGCTGCCAGTGTAGAGCATGGGTTCCGCATCACTGAACGCTCCACTAAACCGGTGGATGTATTGGACGGCGGGGTAAACAATGATGGCCGAGTTTTTGGCACTTATATTCATGGTATTTTTGATAATGATGTTTTCCGGCGGCATATCCTGAACCTGATTCGCCAGGAAAAAGGGTGGGGGCCGCTGGCGGAGGAAAATGTGATGAGCGTCAAAGAGCAAAGAGAAAAGGATTTCGATAAGCTGGCTGAAGTGGTCAGAGCCAGTCTGGATATTGACAAGGTTTACGAAATCATTGGCCTGGCCTCGGCCGGATGATAGAAGCATACGGGCTGACAGCATTATCCTGGCAAATTGTTTTTGCTTTTTTAATTGACCTTGCAGTCGGTGATCCCAGGGCTATCCCCCATCCGGTAATTATTATCGGGAAAGCCATTGATTTGACGGAAAAATTCCTTCGCCGCGCCGCAGCGCCCCTTGTTGGGTTGCGGGGCAGCGGAGTATTGCTTACAGTAATTATTGTAAGCGGTACATATTTTCTTACCTGGGCGCTGGTACGTTTTTCCTGGCAGTGGCAGCAGTGGTTTGGCTGGCTAATCAGTATCTGGCTGTTGTCCACTACCCTGGCTATGAAATGCCTATGCCAAGCGGCATATGAGATTTATCAGTTACTGTTGGCCGGTAATATTGCTGAGGCCAGGAAAAAAGTGGGCTGGATTGTAGGCCGGGATACAGCGCACCTGGATGAACCCGAAATTGTCCGGGCTACCGTAGAGACAGTTGCAGAAAATATTGTGGACGGTATTGTGGCCCCGCTTTTTTACGCGTTTATTGGCGGCTTGCCGCTGGCCATGGCTTATAAAGCGGTAAATACCCTGGATTCTATGGTGGGTTATAAAAATGATAAATACCGGCAATTTGGCTGGTTTTCGGCCCGGGTTGACGATATTGCCAATTATATCCCGGCCCGGCTTACCGGTATACTGATGCTAATTGCCGCCGTCATGGCCGGCAAAGATGCAGGTCGTGCGTTCTCTACCTGGCGGCAGGATGCCAAGGATCATCCCAGTCCAAACAGCGGTATACCGGAGTCGGTGGTTGCCGGTGCCCTGGGGGTGAGGCTGGGCGGTCTTAATTATTATGGCGGCCGGGAATCACTGCGGGCATATATGGGTAAGCCGCATGTCCCGCTGCACGGGTCACAGATCATAGAGACCATCTGGATTATGTATATTACTTCTTTTTTGGCGTTGGTTACGGGTTTTTTTATCAGTATAACAATTGATGTGTTAAAATAGATATTAAAGAGGGTTTTTTCATGCACATCCCCAGCTTAATGATTGCCGGTACGCACAGCGGTGTTGGCAAAACAACAATTACTACGGCGGTCATGGCTGCCTTGACCAAAAGTGGTTATAAGGTACAGCCATTCAAAGTCGGGCCGGATTATATCGACCCCAGCTATCATAATATAGCTACCGGGAGTATTTCAAGAAATCTGGACACCTGGATGCTGGGTGAGCATACTGTACAGAAATTGTTTTTGCGTTCGGCAGTACAGTCCGATATTGCCGTGATTGAAGGGGTAATGGGTCTTTTTGACGGCGCTTCAGGGGTCAGTGATAGCGGCAGTTCGGCCCAAGTGGCCAAGCTCTTGCATTGTCCGGTGATACTGGTAGTGGATGTCAAGTCTATGGCCCGCAGTGCAGCTGCGGTAGTACTGGGGTTTCAGAAGCTGGACCCGTTGGTCAGGATTGCCGGGGTAATATTAAATCGCATTGGCAGTGACCGGCACCTGCAACTCGTTCGGGAAGCTATTGAAACCAGTTGTGATATTCCGGTTATTGGCTTTATCAGAAAACAGGCTGATCTTGCACTGCCTTCCCGCCACCTGGGTTTGGTACCTACTGTTGAGGGAGGAGATTTGTCGGCAAGAATCGGTGCTTTGGCGGATATAATAGCTGAAGGCATGAATTATGACCTATTGGCTGATATCGCCAAAGGTGCCGGTGACATACAAGCGCAGGCAGATTTGTCATTTAAGTCCGCAGGGCAGGCCAAGGTACGGGTGGCAATTGCCAGAGACGAGGCGTTTTCCTTTTATTACCAGGATGGCCTGGCAGTGTTAGAATCTTATGATGTGGAATTGGTTCCCTTTAGTCCTTTACATGACCACAGATTACCTGAGGATATCCATGGTATTTACATAGGCGGTGGATTTCCGGAAGTTTTTGCCGCGCAATTGGCAAAAAACCGGTCAATATTAGATGAAATAGGAAAATACAGCCGGGAAAATATGCCTGTTTATGCCGAGTGCGGCGGCCTGATGTATTTAACGGAAGCCGTCCGGGATTTTAAAGGGCAGGAGTATCCTATGGCCGGGATCGTCCCGGCTAAGTGTCTGATGGAACAAAAATTGGTGGGTATGGGTTATGTGACTGCCGAAAATCTGACCGATAACCTGCTGGGTCCGCAAGGGTTTACCTACCGCGGGCATGAGTTTCACTATTCCCGGCTGGTACCGACCGGGTCTGATTTTTCTTATGCAGTTAAACTTATCCGCAATAAAACGGGTGAGTCAGTGCTTGACGGGTACGCCAGGGACAATATTTTGGCCACATATGTTCACTTACACTTTGCTACAGATTTATCCCTGGCCCAGCATTTTGCCGGTAAATGCCGGGAGTTTAAAGAGAAAAAGGGTGAATCAGGATGCCGATAATAAATGAATTAGGGTTAATCCATGTTTACACCGGGAAGGGTAAGGGGAAAACTACGGCCGCCCTGGGTCTGGGCTTTCGGGCGGCCGGGCATGGCTTCCGCGTGCATATGATTCAGTTTATGAAAGGGCGCAGTTATGCCGGTGAACTTACGGCGGCTAATAAACTGTCACCGCTGTTTACTATTAGCCAGTTTGGTCGCGGCTGCCGCATCGGTTCACTGATTAAGCAGGGTTATAAAAAATGTAATGCCTGTGGCGACTGCTTCATTAAAGACCGGGGAGCAGACCTGGAAGATTTGGAATACACCGGCTTTGCTTTGCAGGAAGCCCGGGATTACATGCTGGCAGAGGCTTGTGACATGATGATTCTGGATGAAATCGGAAATACGCTGCGTTACAAGCTGGTAACCGTTGAACAGGTAATAGATTTAATTAAATTGAAACCGGCAAAAATGGAATTAGTATTGACCGGCCGCGGTATTCCGGAAGAAATATTGCAGTTGGCTGATTTGGTTACTGAAATGACGGAAATCAAACATCCCTATAAAAAAGGTATTGCCAGCAGGCGCGGAGTTGAATATTAGCTTTTCAAGAAGGCGGGGATGATTATGCGGGGTGTGGCCAGGGCGCCGGGAACATGTGGCGAATTATTACAGGGAACGCTCAACGATATGCATATACATGTTACCTGTCCGGTCAATTTATACTCTACTGTTGAGGTTATATTAAAGCCGGGTCAGTCTGACATTACAGTTAATCAACCTTACAGCAAGGTACAGGCGGCAATTGCCAAAACACTGGCTTTTTGGGGTCTGCCAAATTGCGGGGCGGAAGCATGGGTGCAATCTGCTTTACCGGTGGGCAAAGGTATGGCCAGCAGTACCGCCGACATAACTGCCGCCTGTGTTGCTGCGTCCGAAGCGGTCGGAAAATTTATCGCGCCTGCGGATATTGCCCGTATTGCGTTATCAATTGAGCCGACGGACGGCCTGATGTTTCCCGGGTTGGTTTTGTTTGACCATGTGGCCGGAAAAAATTATCGTCAAATGGCCAAGCCGCCGGAAATAAATATAATGGTAATTGATACCGGCGGGACGGTTGACACGGGGGAGTTTAATGCCCGGGGCAATTTACCGGCATTAAACCGGCAAAAGGAAAAGACTATTCGCCAGGCTCTCAAAGTCATGGAGGAAGGCCTGACTACAGGGGATGCGCATAAAATCGGGCAGGCAGCTACAATGAGCGCTCTGGCTAACCAGCAGACTATTAATAAACCGGAACTGGATGAAATCATTGCCATCGCCAGGGCTTTTGATGCGTTGGGGGTTAATACGGCGCACAGTGGAACGGTCTTGGGGATTTTATATAACCGGGATTTGACTGACAAAGCAGCCCTGCTGGAAAAACTATTAATGTATAACAAGGCTTTTCAATTGATTGATTGTTCTTTAATAGGTGGTGGAGCGGAAATTCCGGCAGCAGAAAGAGGGGAAAGCTTTTGGCGGCCTTACAACACATACATGGTGGAAACATTCAGGCAGCAGCAGCAAAGTATGGGTTAGCACCGGCGGAGATCATTGATTTTAGCGCCAACATTAATCCGTTGGGGCCTTCGCCACTGGTGGCTAGGGCGATTCATGCAGCCATACCCCAAATGGTTCATTATCCGGATCCGGATTGCACAGAATTGATTAAAACACTGGCCGGTTACCTGCATCTTGCGCCAGAACATATTATCACAGGTAATGGGGCGGTAGAGCTTATATATTTGCTGGTGAAGGTGTTGCAGCCGAAAAAAGTTTTACTCCCGCAGCCGACCTTCGGTGAGTATGAAATTGCTGTGGTTACCGGCGGGGGAACGGTTATGGACTATCCTTTGTCGGCAGAAAAAGGCTTTCATTTTTCGGCTGATGAAATAACAGCTTTGCTGCCGGGTGTACAAATGGTTATGCTATGTAATCCCAATAACCCTACCGGGACTTTGCTCAATAAAGATGAAATGATTAGAGTTTTACAGGCTGCCAAGTCACAGGACATTATGGTGGTGGTAGACGAAGCTTTTATAGACTTTGTAGCGGAAAGAGATAAGTATTCTACCGTTTCCTTACTTCGGGACTTCCCGAACCTTTTTATTTTATACTCCTTGACCAAGTTTTTTGCCATCCCCGGCTTAAGATTAGGCGCTGCCATGGGCAGCCAGGAACTGGTAAAGCAGCTTAAAACATATAAAGACCCCTGGAATGTCAATTGTTTTGCTCAGGTGGCAGGAGTTGTTTCTTTGCAGGACGAAGAACACATACAGCGGAGCATAGCATATATCCAACAGGAAAAACAGTTTTTGTTTGAACAATTAGGCCGCATAGCCGGTTTCAAATCTTTTCCGCCCACAGTTAATTATATATTCATAGATATCCGTGGTACCGGGTGTACTGCAGCGGAACTAACCGACAGATTGGGCCGCCGGGGTATTTTGATCAGGGACTGCAGTTCCTATAAGAATCTTGACCCTTACTATATTAGAGTGGCTGTACGCTCCAGGGCGGAAAACCAGCGGCTGCTGGCAGCATTATCAGTTATAGGGAGTGAATGAATAATTGTCTTACATGACTAAACTTATCCTGGTTCGGCACGGGGAGACGGAATGGAATAAAGCGTTGCGTTATCAAGGTCACCGTGATATTCCACTGAGTGATATCGGGCGGGCGCAGGCTCAGAAACTGGCAGACCGCCTGGCCGGCGATAAGATTGACGCTTTTTATGCCAGCGACCTGTCCCGGGCATTAGAGACCGCCCAAATTGTGGCCAGCCCGCATGGCCGGGAAGTTTATCCGCTGCCAGAATTGCGGGAAACCAATTTTGGCCTGTGGGAAGGTCTGACTTATAAAGAAATTGTCAAAGATTATTATGAAGATATGAAAAAGTGGCGTGATGACCCACTGGCACATCGTATCCCGGGAGGAGAATCCTTGCAGGAAGTGGCTGACCGTAGTATGGCCGGGATTAACCGGATTGTTGCCGGACACAGGGATCAGACCGTGCTGGTTGCCGTCCATGGCGGCATCATCAGGGTGGTGGTGGGCACCTTACTGGGTGTTGACCTGAAAGGCTACTGGAAGTTCAAGCAGGATAATGTAGCAGTTAATATTATCGAGATTTATGATCATGACCGGGCAATTATTTGTCTGTTGAATGACACCGGCCATCTCAGGTGCATAGAATAGCGGTAAGAGGTGAATGACCATGGTTTATTTTGATCCTTCTGTAACAGGCCGCCTGAAAATGCTGTTAAACCTGCCCAAGTCTATACCGCTGGTATGGCGTTTGGTCTGGGATAATCGTGTGCCATGGTGGCAAAAAGCAGTCTTTCCCGGAGGAGCACTGTTTTATTTTTTGTTGCCAACAGATTTAATCAGTGATTTCTTTCCCATCGTAGGACAGTTGGACGATTTAACGGTAATCATGTTTTTGCTGGAAAGGTTTATTGCCGGAATACCTGAATACATTGTGCGGGAGTATTACCGTTAAGGGGCACCGGTTTGGTGCCGCTTACTCAGGAGGTACCTATGATAACGGCCTTACAAGAGTTTTTACGGGTTGCCCGTGGTGACGGTGAAGCCGACCTGGTGTTAAAGAACGCCAGGTTGGTTAATGTTTTTACCGGTGAAATAATAATGGTCAATATTGCCGTTTGGCAAGGAACAATAGTGGGTTTTGGAGACTACCGGGCCAAAGAAATTATTGACCTCAGAGGAATGTTTGTAACCCCTAGTTTTATTGACGGGCATGTGCATATCGAGAGCTCCATGGTTTCACCGCCGGAATATGCCCGGCTGGTAGTTCCGAACGGGACAGGGTCTGTTGTCTGTGACCCGCATGAAATCGCCAACGTGCTGGGGGTTTCCGGTATTCAATATATACTCGCAACGACAGAAAAACTGCCGCTAAACGCTTATGTGATGGCTCCGTCGAGTGTGCCGGCAACAGATATGGAAACGTCCGGGGCGGTGATAGGGCCGGCGGAGATAAAAAGCCTGCTGGCTCATGAGCGGGTACTGGGACTGGCTGAGATGATGAATTATCCCGGGGTGGTGCAGGGAAGACCGGAAGTATTGGAGAAACTGGCCATTAATCATAAAATCCTAGTTGACGGGCATGCTCCCGGGCTTACCGGTAAACAACTCTATGCATATATAGGGGCCGGTATCCGGTCAGAGCATGAAGTGACTACCGTTAAAGAAGCTATGGAAAAACTGCGGGCAGGTATGTTCCTGATGATCAGGTACGGCTCAACGGCGAAGAACCTGGCAGACCTGTTGCCAGTTATTACTGAGCAAAACTCCCGTCGTTGTATGTTTGTATCAGATGACTTGCATACCAAAGACTTGCTGGAACAGGGTCACATGAATTATATACTGCGGCGGGCAGTCAACTATGGCTTGGATCCGGTAACCGCAATCCGTATGGCCACCATCAATCCGGCCGAATATTTCGGTTTGCGTAATTTGGGTGCTGTTGCTCCGGGTTACAGGGCCGACCTGGTTGTACTGGAAAACTTAGAAAGCTTCCGGCCTTATTATGTGTTCAGCAAGGGCCAACTGGTGGCTGAAAAAGGCAAATACCTGCAGGAGGGGCAGCCGGATGAATTGCCGGCAGTTTTGGTCATGAATGTTAAATTGTCATCAGAGCCTTTTAAAATCACGGCCAGAGGCGATAAGGCCAGGGTGATAGAAGTAATCCCGGGGCAAATCGTTAGTGGTAGTAATAGCTTGCCGGTAAAAGAGAAAAATGGTGAAATCGGGGCAGATATTGTTCAGGATATTCTAAAAATTGCGGTGGTTGAACGTTACCATGGCACCGGCCGGGTAGGTGTGGGGCTGGTTCGGGGTTTTGGGCTGAAGTCGGGTGCGCTGGCCTCGACGGTAGCTCATGACTGCCATAATATAGTCGTGGTGGGTATTGCTGATGAGGATATGGAATTGGCGGTTAATAAGCTGATAGAAACCGGCGGCGGTCAAGTGGTGGTTGACCGCGGTGAGGTTAAAGCGATATTGCCCCTGCCCATAGCCGGTTTGATGTCTGACCTAGCGGCTACTGAAGTGGCGGCCAGAGTCAAGAACCTGCATGCAGCGGCGAAAAATATGGGCTGTAAGCTGCAGGCACCTTTTATGACGATGGCTTTCTTAGCTTTGCCGGTGATACCGGATCTCAAAATTACCGATAAAGGCTTGGTGGATGTAAAAAGCTTTAACATGGTTGATTTGTTTGTTTAAATACAAAACGCAGGTACGGAAACGTACCTGCGTTTTGTATTATGCGCCCGGTATGGGCGCTATCTATAGAGTTAAAGCTTAGTTTGTGAACCACTGGGTCCAATAGTGGCCGGACTTGCCGCCTTTAGCATAGCCTACGCCAATTTTACTCCATTTGGTGCTGAGGATATTTGCCTTGTGGCCCGGGCTGTTCATCCAACCTTTGACCACAGATTCCGGTGTGCGGTAGCCGGAGGCGATGTTTTCACCGGCTGCCCGCCATTTGATGCCCAGAGTAGACATCATTTTAAAGGGTGAACCGTATTTTGGCGAGGTGTGACTGAAGTAACGGTTGTCCCGCATATCTTGAGACTTCAGCCGGGCACCTTTGGTCAGCGGTACATCGGCTTTAAGTGCTTTAAGCCCACGACTGGTTCTTTCTTTATTAACCAGTTCTATTACTTTCATTTCGAAAGCACTAATATTAGAGACAGCCTGTTGTTCCGGGGCTGCAGGCTGGGTTGTTGGCTGAGTTTCGGGTTGCGTGGCAGGTTGGGTAGGTTGGGTAGGTTGAGTTACAGGCGGCTTTTCTGGTTGAGTAACAGGTGGGGTTACCGGGGGCGCGGTTTCAGGTTTAGTGTCAGGAGTCGGTGCCGGTGCGGTCTGACCGCTCTGAATCTGTTTTACAAGATCCATCACTGAAACGTAACTGGGGTTGGATAAAGCCCTCGTATTATCATACACACCTGCCGCCTGGACAGGAGTTATAACGGTAGCAAACAGCATCAGGGTAACCACGAACAGAGACAATAATTTTCTAGTACGCATTTTTGGTGCTCCTTTCGACATATATTTATTAACTGCGGCACGAAAGCAAAAAACACCTCCCTTCAGAACGCTTACGAGGTTAGCTGACGGGTTCGGACATGAAGAATAGCCCGGCCATTAGATGGCTTCACCCCAGGAACTTGGTTCCCCCGTTTCAAATGAATTAAGCGATATACAGGTGACTGAAACTTAATATAAACTTGTCTTATTACGTAAATTACGACATTTCTCTACTTATACCTGCAAGTAAATCTTACCATTTCTTATGCGGTGCAGCAGAAATGCGCGTTTATTTTGTAAGAAGCTAAGGGCTATTATACTTGATAAGGACAGGCTTGTCATCAGGTGGATTTTGGTAATGGTTATTTTCCCTGCTGTTTGGTTAAAATAAGAAAAACAGTACAGGAGGGAAAACTATAGTGGAAGAATTTTTGCGCAGCCGGGTGCCATGGTCTGCCGGCCCAAGTTTGAAGGAGATGACAGATGAGGTAGGCATCGATTTTGACCGCTTTATCGAAGGTCTGAAAAATCAAAAGTCGGATATGGAAATTGCCAACGATTTTGGCGTTACGGAAAAAACCATTTACTATTTGCGGGATCATTTTGAAAGGAAGGGGTTAGGTTCGACAGTGGGCCAGGATTAAGACACACGTCTTAATCCACATTATTAACCCAGCCCCAGCTTTCCAACGGTTCATCCAGGGCATCTCCCTTATCCTGCTTGCATTTATCGGTGTTGCTATCTTCTGCGTATTCTTCAAATCCGTAAATTGAGCCACTGCCATAAATGGGGTCTGTATAATAGTGGACACTGATATTAGGCGTGCGCTCATTTTTTTGTTGCCGTTTTTTTGTGTCGGCCATAGTTTTTCCCCCCCTTTTTTGGTATTGTCTCCATTATGGGTGCTAATATAACAGTTTTTTGGTATAATCACGGGAATACTGTGAAAATTAACAAAGAACCTTGCTGTTTTAAAAGGAATCCTGATAACAATATCGAATCTAGGAGCAAAGGGGGAGATGTGTTTTGAGTAAACTTTTACTTCTATTTATTCTCGTTCCGGTAACAGAGGTAATTATTTATATACAGTTGGGTCAATTCATTGGATTATGGGCAACCTTGGCCCTGATTTTTGGTACCGGTATTGCCGGTGCTTTCATGGCCCGTACTCAGGGCTTCCAGATTATTCAGCGGGTGCGTGTTGAATTGGCCGCAGGCCGTATTCCCGGCAATGAAGTGATTGAAGGATTGCTTGTGCTGGCCGGCGGCTTACTGCTCCTTGCGCCGGGATTAATCACTGATATAGCCGGTTTATTTGTATTATTGTCGCCAACCCGTTTAGTAATCAGGGAATTTTTAAAGAAAAAACTACGCAAATGGATTGACAATGGTCAGATATATTTTTATTTTAAATAAAAATTATATTTTTTACATAGTTAATTTAAATATGCTGTGCTATAATTATAAGAATATAAATGAAACAAATGAAAGGAGCAGCAAAAATGGAGAACCAGGGAATTCTCAAAGAAGGACTTACTTTTGATGATGTTTTACTAATCCCGGCCAAGTCCGAGGTTTTGCCCAGAGACATTGATACCACTACATATTTAACCAAAAAAATTAAATTAAACATACCGTTGATGAGCGCCGGCATGGATACTGTCACCGAATCCCGGCTGGCTATTGCCATTGCCAGAGAAGGCGGCATCGGGGTTGTACATAAAAATATGTCTATCGAAAAACAGGCGCTGGAAGTTGACCGCGTCAAAAGATCTGAGCACGGTGTAATCACCGATCCGATTTCGCTGTCACCTGATAATCTGGTCAGTGAAGCCCTGGAAATTATGGAACGGTATCGGATATCCGGTGTTCCTATAACTGTTAACGGTAAACTGGTAGGCATTCTTACCAATCGCGACTTGCGTTTTGAGACAGAATATGGCCGTCCGATTAAAGAAGTAATGACCAGGGATAATTTGATTACGGCGCCGGTTGGTACAACTTTACAGGAGGCCAAGGACATTCTTAGTCAGCATAAGGTAGAAAAACTGCCAATTGTAGACAGCAGTTTTAATTTGAAGGGCTTGGTCACCATAAAAGACATCAAAAAAGCCAAAATGTACCCGAATTCGGCTAAAGACTCTAAAGGCCGGTTGGTGGTAGCCGCTGCTGTCGGTATTACCGGGGATATGATGGAACGGGTGGATGCACTGATTCAGGCACGGGTAGACGCTATATGTGTGGATACTGCCCACGGTCATTCCAAGGGCGTGCTGGAAGCTGTCAAAATGATTAAAGCCAAATATTCCGAAGTCGATATCATTGCCGGCAATGTGGCCACTGCCGAAGCTACCAGGGATTTAATAGAAGCAGGCGCAGACAGTATAAAAGTCGGTATCGGTCCAGGGTCTATCTGTACGACCAGGGTTGTGGCCGGTATTGGCGTGCCACAGATTACGGCTATCGCGGACTGCGCCGAAGCTGCGGCAGCTTATGGCATTCCGATAATTGGTGACGGAGGGATTAAATATTCGGGTGATATTACCAAAGCTATAGCCGCAGGGGCGGATGTGGTAATGATTGGCAGCCTGTTTGCCGGCACTGAGGAAAGTCCCGGCGAAATTGAGATATATCAGGGCAGAAGCTTTAAAGTTTATCGCGGCATGGGTTCTTTGGGGGCGATGAAGGAAGGCAGTAAAGACCGGTATTTTCAGGAGGATGAGAAAAAACTGGTGCCGGAAGGTATCGAGGGTCGGGTTCCTTATAAAGGACCGCTTGCTGAAACTGTATATCAAATGGTGGGCGGATTAAGAGCCGGGATGGGTTATTGCGGCACCAAAAATATCATGGAGTTGAAGACCCGGAGACAATTTATGCGAATTACTAATGCCGGGCTTAAGGAAAGTCATCCTCACGATGTCACAATTACCAAAGAGGCGCCGAATTACAGCGTTTAACAGGCAATGAGGCTGTTGTAATAATTATCATGGCGTAAAAACGGAGGTGTTAGTATGATCACCAGAGATACCTTGCGCATGGTGCTCGACCAGTATCTGGTCGGGGAGCTCACCCAAGAGCAGGTCTCCGACTGGGCGTATGACTATATAGCCACCCAGGGCGAACCGGATGATCAATTAGCAACAGAAATATTATATAATCTTGTCAGTTTTCACGATGTGGGTTTAATTTTCGAGGAGTACCGGCCCTGCAGGGAAAAGCTAGAGTATTTTAAGCACTGGCTGGACAATGACGGGGAATGCAATTGGGATCATTATACGGCTGTGTTTGATCCTGGGAAGTTATCTTAGTTTGTATTAACCACTAAACTTTTGGTTTAGTGGTTTTTAGCAGGTAGGAAAGTATAATTATATCCTGCCTTAAAAAAGGCTAACGCCGGTGCTTCGTGCCAGCGCGCCTTTTTAATGTGCGTCGGAATTGTTAAGGCAAATAATGAGGTGTGGGTATGTTTAATTCAATAAATGAAGTAAAAAATCAACTAACCAAACAGGATTATCTGGTCAATGACAAGGTTGCAACGGCTGTCTTTCTGGCGGCCAGGCTGCAAAAACCGCTGCTTGTAGAAGGACCGGCGGGGGTCGGAAAAACTCAGTTAGCCAAAGCAGTGGCCGGAGCATTGCATACACAAATAATTCGTCTGCAATGTTACGAAGGCCTGGACGAGTCTAAAGCACTATTTGAGTGGAATTACCAGAAACAGTTATTGCGCATCCAGGCCAATCACCTGACTGCAAAGAACTGGGAGGAAACCAAGGTCGGCATTTTTTCTGAAGAATTTTATCTGGCCCGCCCACTGCTGAAAGCGCTCAAAGCACCGGAAACAGTAGTGTTGCTGGTTGATGAACTGGATAAAAGCGATGAGGAGTTTGAAAGCTTTCTACTGGAAGCGCTCTCCGATTACCAGGTATCCATTCCCGAACTGGGTACGGTAAAAGCCTGTTCCATCCCTTTTGTGGTTCTCACCAGTAACAATTACCGTGATTTTGGTGATGCTTTAAAACGCCGCTGTATTCACCTGTATATAGATTATCCCTCGTTGGAGCGGGAAATTGCTATTGTTCGGCTGCGGGTACCGGATATCAGTGCACGTTTAGCAGGTAAAATTGTTCAGTTTGTACAATCCCTGCGCAAGTTGAATTTAAAAAAGTCCCCCAGTATATCTGAAACTCTGGATTGGGCGCGTACTTTGGTTCTGTTGGGGTCAGCTGGTCTGGATGAAAAAGTGGTGGCAGATACCCTGAATATATTATTGAAATACCGGCAGGATATTGAAAAAGCCATCCCAAAAATTTCTGGCTTATTACCGGAGTGACAGCAGATGGAAGAAAAAATTCTTGAATTTGCCCGCTTGCTCCGGCAAGCCGGGGTAAAAACATCAATCTCCGAAGTGCTGGACTGTTTACGGGGCCTGCAGTGTTTAAACATGGACCGGGACACTTTTTATCATACCTTGTTGGCCACGCTGGTAAAAGACCAGGCAGATTACAGGGTTTTTGCAAAGCTTTTCGAATATTTTTTTGCCCCTGATTATTACGGTCACAAGCTAACAGTAACGGGACAAGCAGATTTGCAGGAAGCAAAGCCGGCTTGTTGCGGTGACAATATGCCGGGCAATGGTGATAAATCCACCGGGTTGGGGCAGAGTAACATGCGAGCTGGTATACCTACCGGTGACCGGCTGGTGCAAATTATTAAACTGGGTAATCCGGAAATGATGGCTCAGGCGGTCAGTGAGGCTGTAGCCAGGCTTGGTCCGTTGGAAGAAAAACACCTGGATATGACGGAGACTATAAAACAGGTGAAGATTTTTCTGGAATGGCACATGGGGGTCAACCGCTTGGAACTTATGTTTGACCAGGTTGACGAGGAAACATGGCTGAAATGGCAGTCCCGGTTAGCTGATATGGAAGAACGGCTGCAACGGGAAGTGGAAAAGTCTTTACTGGCCACCTTTGGAGAGCGGGCGTTAGGTATTTTGCTGACCAGGGAAAATCTTAACCAACTGGCTTTTTATCAGCTAGCCAAACCTCAGGTGGCTGAAATGCGGAAAAAAATCAGTAAGTTTGCGCACCGGCTGGCGTCCAGGGCATCTTTTCGGGAAAAGCGGGCCAAAAGGGGAAGAATTGATTTACAAGGTACTATTCGTAAATCCATGGCTACCGGCGGGGTGCCTGTTAAACCGGCATTTAAGGACCGTAAGCCAAGCAAACCAGAGCTTGTAGTGCTTTGTGATATTTCCGGCTCGGTCCGGCTTTTCAGTGAGTTTATGCTGCAATTAGTCTACTCCATCCAGTCCCGCTTTGTCCATGTGCGGTCTTTTGTATTTGTAGACACAGTTGATGAAGTAACTGCGTACTTTCGTAACCGTGAAGTTGCTGAGGCCATTTGTGAAATGTATAATCAGGCCTTTTTTTCAAAAACCGGTTTTTCTAATTATGGTGATGCTTTTATTGATTTCTTTGAAAAACACGGAAATATATTAAACAAAAAAACCACGCTGATAATTCTTGGCGACGCCCGTAACAATTACCACCGAGACCATGCCGATTATTTGGCCAGAATCAGCGGGCTGGTTAAAAAAATCATTTGGCTGAATCCGGAACCGCCGGAGAAATGGGAGCGGGAGGATAGTATTTTGCATATTTACGGTCAATTCTGCCATCAGGTTTTTGAGTGTCGAAATCTCTCGCAGTTAGAGTGGGTAGCAGGTAAGATTTTATAGTAGGTAATTCGACAAATGCAGTCAGAACATCGGTTTATTTTATCGAATAAAAATATGCATTTTGCTGTATATATTAATAAATCCAAAAAGAGGTGGCGCGACTAAAACAAAACCTCTGCCTAGGGGGGGAACACTGTGGAGGAAAAGATACTGGCACATCATATTCTATTAAGCCGGGAAAAAATGATTAGCATTGCCCAGGCTAAGAAAAATCCTTTTTCCGATCCGGAAGTATACCGCGCCAGTTGTAGGCTTGATGAGCTGATTGTAAAATATATGAAAACAATTACGCATAAAACCTGATTCCCTGCAGGGAATTTTTTTTTGTTATCCGCATGTAGGGTATTGACATGAAAAAGATTAAAGAGTAAAATAATAACATGAGAACCATTCTCAATTTTTATTACAAAGCGAATGAAAATGATTATCATTCTAGGAGGAGGGATTACATATGTTTCTTAATAATTGCCGTCGCGGGCAGACTATCAAAATATTATCCATCGCCGACAGTATGGTTAGAGCGCAGGCCATTAGGTTCGGCATAGCGGAAGGTGAAATTGTATGTTGTGAGGAAATTTTACCGGCCGGTCCGGTAGTATTGCGCAAAAACAACCAGGAGATTGCCGTTGGCAGAGGTTTGGCCAGCCGGATAAAAGTGGAACTGGTTAGTTAGCGGCAGTTTGTGAATGTATTTATTAGCTCAAAAGGAACGGAGGCAGAGCGTATGCACTGTCATGACATAGGCATAAAATTTAATATTCCGCCGGATGCTAAAAAAATAGTATTGGCCGGCAACCCAAATGTGGGTAAATCAGTTTTTTTTAACGCCCTGACCGGATTATATGTTGATGTTTCCAACTATCCGGGTACTACACTAGAGATATCCTACGGCAAGTACGGTCAGGATGTGGTTATTGACACACCAGGAGTATATGGGATTTCATCATTTAATGACGAAGAGAAAATTGCCCGGGATATTATCCTGGGTGCTGACGTGGTAATTAATATTGTTGATGCTGTCCACCTGGAGCGGGATCTGTTTCTGACCCAACAGATTATTGATACGGGCGTACCGGTACTGGTGGCGCTTAACATGCTGGATGAGGCCGAAAAACAGGGCCGCAAAATAGATGTTGACCTTTTCAGTGATTTACTGGGGGTACCGGTAGTGCCCACGGTGGCCGTGCAAAAAAAGGGGCTCAAGGAACTGCAGGAGGCAATAAGCAGTGCCCGACATGGTCATATTGACCCGGTACTGCATAAAAAGCTGCACTTGCTGTATGACCGGGTAGGCAGCCAGGCGGAAGCCCTGTTAATTTTGGAGGGTGACCCGATAGTTGCGGAGCGGCACGGAATACAACCTGGCGATGAACGGGAAGAGATTTATCTGCAGCGCCGGGCCAGGGTAAATGATATTGTGGGGCACGTGGTTACGGAAAGCAATCAGGGTGCAAGTTTTGGCACCAAATTGGGCCGGTGGATGATTCAGCCGGTCACGGGAATTCCCATCCTTGCTTTATTTTTATTTGCCATGTATGAATTTATTGGTGTTTTTATTGCCGGTGATGTGGTGGGCCTGACTGAGGAGGTCATTATGCAGGGCCAGTACGAGCCGTTTATCCGTGGATTGGTGAATCCTTATTTTCCTGAAGAAACTGCCCTGGGGACAATTTTAATTGGCGAATTTGGTGTGTTAACGATGACGGTTACATATATTTTAGGTTTATTGCTGCCGTTGGTAATTGGTTTTTATCTTGCGCTTTCAGCTTTCGAGGATTCCGGTTACCTGCCGCGCATTGCCACGCTGGCAGACCGGGCTATGTCAAGCATCGGCCTGAACGGCAGGGCAGTGATTCCATTGATTCTGGGTTTCGGATGCGTGACCCTGGCTACTATTGTTACCAGGTTACTGGGTTCGGTGCGGGAACGGCGGATAGCGGTATTTCTGCTGGGGCTGGCTATCCCTTGTTCGGCCCAAATGGCGGTTATTGCTGGTCTGCTCACCAAAGTCAGCGCTACTTATTTCGCTTTATACGGTTTAGTAATTTTTACAGTATTGGCGTTGGCCGGTACATTGCTAAACAAAATATTACCGGGTGAGTCAACCCATCTGCTCATTGATTTGCCGCCTTTACGCTGGCCGCGCGTCGAAAACGTTTTAAAGAAAACTATGACAAAATCTTATAACTTCCTGGTGGAGGCAACTCCGTTATTTGCCGGCGGTGCGCTGTTAATCGGCATTTTACAGGTCACCGGGCTTTTGCAGGGGGCGCAGAACCTGCTGAAACCCTTTACTGCGGGATGGTTGGGTTTGCCTAAAGAAGCGGCCACCGTGTTTATTATGGGCTTTGTACGCAGGGATTTTGGCGCGGCAGGCCTCAGTTCGATGGATTTAACCAGTATTCAGGTGGTGGTAGGATTAATTACAATTACTCTGTTTGTACCGTGCATCGCCTCTACCTTGATTATTTTTAAGGAGCGCGGGCGACGTGAGGCGCTGATTATGTGGCCGCTTATCTTTGGGCTGGCTTTTCTGATTGGTGGGATAATAAATCAGTTATATAATCTGCTGGGTTCTGCAACCGGCGTTCTCGGCGTAGTTGTTGGTGTGCTGGTGTTTCTTATGGTGATTGCCAAAATTTCCGGCACAACCAAAAGTCTGACCGGCGGCGGTAAGCCTTATGCCGGATAAATGCTGTGATAATACGGAAAAAATTATGCTTTGCCCCACGTGTCAAAATAGTATTTATGACCCCCGAACTATCCGTTGTCCGCGTTGTTTCACCCTGCTGCTGAAAACAGGCTGCAGCGGCGGCTGCAAGCGTTGTGGCGGAAAAAAGCGGGATACGGCTAAAAAAGCAGGATGCGGTTGAAAAAGCAGGAGTTGTAGATATTGACAACAATTTCACAAATCAAATATAATTAGGTGGAAGTTATATTTAAGGTGGTGGCTTGATGCGGCACACGATGGATAACATCCGCCAAAAATTCCACGACAAAGAATGCAAATTGACGCCACAGCGGCAAAAAATTCTCAAAGTGTTTATGAATAATGAGGGAAAACATTTAAGTGCGGAGGATGTTTACTCAATTTTAAAAAAGAAACATCCGGACATTGGTCTGGCTACGGTATACCGGACCCTGGATTTACTGGCAGACATGGAAGTGCTGCAGCGTATGGATTTTGGTGATGGTCGCAGCCGGTATGAGTTTACCCAAAATGAGATTCATCATCATCATCATTTGATTTGTACCCGCTGTGGCATGGTTACTGAGTTTGCCGATGACTTGCTGGACTCATTGGAGGAGGCCATTGCCAAACGCAGCGGTTTTGAAGTTGTCGATCACCAGCTAAAATTTTTTGGATATTGTACGAAGTGCCGCTAGGGCTTGAGAATAGGCCGTTAGCGGCACTTTTTTTGCTGGCCGCAAAATTCCCAGATACCCATAGCCATTAAAAACATGCCGAAAATTTTTTGTAATATGGGCGCCGATATTTGAACCGCCAACATGGCACCGCCAATAGCGCCGATTATTGCGCCAGCGGCCAAAAACAGGGCCAGTCTAGGCCGGACATTGCCCTGGCGCTGATGGGTGATTACAGCAACTGTGGCCGTTGGCAGAAAAGAAGCCAGTGAGACGCCCTGGGCAATGTGCTGGGGGATATCCTGCAAAAAAATCAGGGCCGGTACTAATAATGTTCCGCCGCCTACGGCTAGCCCGCTTAATATACCGCTAAAAAAACCGATCAGCATGACCAGCATTATAACGCCATCCTGAGGCCGGCCAGGAACATAAAGACAGCAAAGAATTTTTTCAGGGCAGGGGCCGGGATGTGATTCATCAGCTTGGCACCCAGATAGCCGCCGGTGATGCCGCCCAAAGCTACTTGTAAAGAGAGTTTTATATTTAAGTCGTCATTAAAGCCATATATTATAGCACTGACAAGGGCCGTCGGTAAAATAACGGCCAGCGATGTGCCGTGGGCCTGGTGCTGGCTGATGCTCAGCAAAAACACCATACTGGGAATCAATACAGTGCCTCCGCCGATTCCCAGCAGACCGTTGACAAGCCCTGTAATCAGGCCAATGCCTAATAGCTTTAACCAGACTGTCAAATCAGCTTGCAGCATCAAATTCATTGATCGTACCTCCGACGTTATTCTACAATCTTCATTTTTCGCCTGTTGATGTTTTTTTATACTTATGCTTTGATAATATGATATAATATACGGGACATGATTTGATCAGCCGGGCAGGTGACGGAAAAACGATTCGGCTGGACAATAAGATTAGAGAAAAACATGTTAAGGGGGATGTTCCGTGTCCAAGAATTATAACCTGGAAGTTACTTATGAATATGCCTGCAACAAAATGAAAGCCAAAGAGCCGGCGGAAATGGCTCGTAACAGCGGAGCGCATTGGAATCCTGACCTGGGTGTGATCACCTTAAAATATTTGGGTCAGGATTACACCGTTACTTATCCGGGGATTGTTGTCGGTTATGCTGCGAAGGAGGGTGAGGTACCGCTAAAGGAGCAGGCCCTGTTGCTGCACTACCTTTGTACTGCTAACGGCGCACCGGTTCAGGACAAGTATATTTCTTTCAAAGAACTGCCGGATGGTGCTATTTACATTGACCCTTTTTACCGGCGGGCGATTGAACCGATGATAAAAGTTTTTGGCCAAAACCATGAGCTTTTTTTACAAGTTGCGGCAAAGCTGGGCGGAGTTAAGCAGGTTTTGGGGGATGTCAGTGTAACTATTCAGGTATTGCCCAGAGTGGCCATTACTTATGTGCTGTGGGCGGCGGACGATGAATTTCCGGCCACCGGTAATATTTTGTTTGATGCTTCGGCCGCGAACTATTTGCCTACCGAAGACTATGCGGTGGTGGCGAGTAATGTGGTTTATGCAATGGCCGGAATGGCGAAATAAGCTAATTCTCATAATTGACTTAATTGGTCTAATTAATATGAAAAGACCGGGCTGTCTAGATGACAACCTGGTCTTTTTTTATTTCCTGGGATGATCGCTGCAACTACAACCAAATGTGCTTTGTTGGTGGCGTGCGTAATGGCACCGTACTTAATTTTATTTTAATATGTATACAAAATATGTCGGTTTAATAAACATAAAGTAAATTCTTTACTGATAATTTTTTTGGATTTTAAACACAGGTTTCAACATATTTTTTAAAGTAAATATAATACACTTAATATATAAAAAAGTTATTTTTTCCAATACCACAAAAGGGGAGGTGAATTATTTAAGAATACGTACAGAAAGGGGGAGGAGACTTGATTAGACAACAGAATAAAGCAGGCAGGAAATGGGTAATGTTAATTGGTTTGGTGCTCCTGTTAATGCTGTTAGTTGGAGTACCAGCCAATGCTTCCACTACCGGTCCGACTTATTCGGCGCTAAGTCCCGCTAACTTAGCGACTGTAACAACAGCTAACCCGTTAGTAAAAGTGCATGCCTCAGATACTGACGGCATTAACGGTGCCAGTCTCAAGTTTTATCTTAATAACCAAATAAAAACAGCCAACTTGACTCAACCTAAAACATGGGTGATGGACCCGGATACTGGCGCATTAATGGAAGCAGTTAATAAAAATGAGGCTGATATCTCATATCAGGCCGCTAATCTTAGTGACGGCAATCAAACCGTTCAGGTTCAGGTATATGATGACGCAAATAATGTGTCTGTTACGCAATGGTCATTTACTGTGGCGGTGCCACCGGTGATAGCAAACTTAACCCCGGCAGACAATAGCGGTGTATTGACAAATAGTCCTACGATTTCTGCAATTGTTAAGGATCCCAATGGCAGCATCGATCCGGCTACAATTATTTTGACAGTTAACAGTACAAGGGTTGCCCATAACTTTAACAGTGCTACCGGTGAAGTGAGCTATACGCCTGCTATACCCTTAACCTCTGGCAGTCATAATGTCACGCTGGAAGCCAAAGATATGGGAGGCCATGTTGTCATTGCGGCCTGGAGGTTTAACGTCACTGTAACGGCACCGGTTTTCAGCAATCTCTCGCCGGCCGACGGAAGCATAATAACCGTTAACAATCCGCTGATTCAGGTTAATGTTAGCGATACTGACGAGTTGGACGCCAATTCACTGAGCATGAAAATCGGTGCTCAGGTAGTCCAGCCCACCATTACCTTTAATACTACTTGGGCATCTGATGGTGCTGGGAACGTTGTTCAGGTGCAGGATCTGACTAAAGGCAAGATTACATATCAGGCCAATGGGCTGGGTTTTGGCCCGTATCCGCTGGAAATCAGCATTAAGGATAAGCTTGGTACCGGCAGCACGAGCAATACCACTTTTAATATTGATGCCCAGGCGGTCGCGCCGCTTATTATGAATCTGACCCCGGCACCGAAAAGCTATGTGACAAATCAGCGCCCTGGTATTTCAGCCAATATCAGCGCCAGTGCGGCTATTGATCCGGCTAGAATTGAACTAATTGTCAACGGCATAAAAATACCTGCCTTCATCTACACCGCCACCGGCACCACAAGCGGGAATGTTTACTACATGCCGGGCAGCAATCTGACAAATGAAATAATGCATAACGTGGCTATGACGGTCTATGATGTCAATGGAGTATCCGGAAAAGCCAACTGGTCTTTCTATGTGACGACAAATCTCGAAATGCAGGGGTCTTTGACCTCGCAGGAATGTCTGGGCTGCCATACTATAAAAACCCACCGGGTAGATAGGTGCCAATCCTGTCACGACGGTGATGCTAACGCCTGTCTCCGTTGCCATTCAGTACATGGAGCTGAAGTAATTACTAATTTCAGGAAAAATGACTGCTTCTCCTGTCATGCCAGAGACGGCTACATTGCCAACTGGACCAAGGGTCACGACATTGCCGGCAAACATACAGTGGCCAATTCCTGCGGTGGGGACTGTCACGCCGGCAGCCTGACCAGAGAACATGAGAAATATACGGACCCTGTTACCCAAAGTAAATATAATTGTGCCACCTGCCACAGCAATACCCGTCCGGAAATTATAAATGCCATCAAGTCGTTGAACACCTCCTGTGGCGCTTGTCACGGTCAGGCCCACAATGTTAATTTTGTGGAAAAAATCCCTTTGGATATTCCGCTGCATAGCGGATTTGACTGGACAGTGCCTTTACCCGCCGCCATTTGGGGTGGTGAAACATGGATGCCGGTTGAGTATAGCGCCGGGGGAGGCAAAATCGTTATTTCCAGCAGGCGAAATGATATTAGTACTGTTACAGCAGCGGCATATTACCAGGAGCAGTTAAACCAATTTGGCTGGACAATGTCTTCACCTGTACCTGATACGACAAAAAATTACTTTAGTATGACTTTTACCAAAGTTAACCGGATCTGTACCGTCCTATGGTATAAAGGTGAGACGCATACCGCGACAACTCCATTGCCGGCCGGCGGACGTTTTGAAATCTTGTATAAATAATCAAAAACCCTGGGACATTTGTCTCAGGGTTTTTGATTAGGGCCAACTACCATGCTCGTAAATCAGAAAATTCTGACACCTTCACCTTTAATATTCGTCGTTTTGTCGAATACAGTGGTGAAAAAAAGTACAAATGTTTAAAAAAGAAGAAAAATATTTTACTTCCGGTGTTTTATTATGACAAATTATTGTTAATCCTTCCTGTAAAATATTTGATGTAGAGGTATATATAAATACTGGAAGGGGGTCTGGGATGAATAATCTGTTCCGGATAGATTTGCGCACAATTAATCAAATGAGAGAGGTGACTAAAAATGCTTAAAACGGGTGAAATTCAGCAAGTGCCAATGAAAAAAGCGGTAACTGTTATCTTATTAACCGTGTTAATAGTGATTGTTGTAAACATGGCCCTGGGCTTGGTTTTGTTGCGCCTGCAGTATGACCGGTCGCCACTGGTGGCCAGGGAGGTAAAAGATCTGGAAAAACAGGTGGCCCAGGGATACCGCACTGCCGAAAAGTTTATTGAACTGGGTGCCGGTTATCACCGGTTAAAACAATATAATGATGCCGAAGAAGCATTCAAAGAGGCTCTTAAAATTGATAAAGAAAACCTTTCTGCTTTGTATAACCTGAGTTTGGTGTATATTGATACCGAAAAATATGACGAAGCCATTAAGGGTTTAAAAAGAATCACCGTCAAATCGCCCAGGCATTATCAATCATTTTTAAATATCGGCGTGGCGTATTTAAAGAAAAACGATTATAAAAATGCGCAGGTGTTTTTGAACAAAGCATTAAATCTGGAACCGGTATCTAACGAATCACGTTACTTTCTTGGTAAAGCTTATGAGGGCTTGGGTAATAAAAAAATGGCCAAGGATTACTATTTTCAGGCTGTACGCAGGGATCCGGGCTTTGAGGAAGCAAAGGCCGCATTAGCGGCGTTGAAATAGAGGAGGTAGTGCCAGTTGAACACAGTTAATACAGCAACTGCGGAAAAGTTTGTAAAGAAACCGACCCTTAAAAAAATAATTGCCGGGATAATTGCTTTCGGTGTACTCTGTTTTGGCATGCTGGCTTATTTTGGCTTAAATCCGCTGACAGCTTTGAATTACGTTTCAGTCCCGTTAATTGGCCCCATATCACCGAAGTTTTTGTTTGCCGTTTACGGTGAAGATGCCAAAGGTAAAATGAAAACTCCCATGGGAGTTGAAATCGCAAATAACAGGCTGTATGTCAGTGATGCCGGTAATCACCGGATTCAGGTGTTTGACATGAAGGGCAGGCCGCTGTTTACTTTTGGCAAATTTGGCGCCGGGGCGGGAAAACTTAATTACCCCTATGGCCTGGCGGCTGATAATACGGATTTATATGTTGCCGATATGCATAACGGCAGAGTCGCCGTTTTTGATTTGAACGGTAATTTTAAAAAGTATTTTGGCGGTGAAGGGAAAAAAAGGATTTTTCGGGTACCCACCAATATTTTTGTTGCCGCTGACCGTGTTTATATTACTGATGCTGGTTTGCACAGCCTGCTGGTATTTGATAAGCAAGGAAAGCAGCTATTTAAAATCGGCGGCACCAAAGGCAATAAAATCGGCCAGCTGGTATACCCGAACGCTGTCCTGGTCAAAGATGACAGCATCTATATTTCTGATTCCGGCAATAACCGGGTGCAGATTTTTGATTTAAACGGCAAGTTTATCAAATTGCTGGCCGGAGAAACAAAAGCAGGTGAAGAAGGACAAACTAATAACTCAACTACCTTGATTAACCCCCGGGGGTTGGGTATTGACCCAAAGGGTGTGTTGTATGTGGCCAGTCCTATCCTCAACACTATCACTGTCTTTGATTTGGAGGAAAATAAGCAGCTTTTTGCTTTTGGTAGCAGCGGCCCGGAAAACGACCAGTTTTATGTGGCAAATGATATTGCTATTGATGACCAGGGCAGGATTTATATTGCTGATAAAGGCAATAACCGGGTGGCGGTGTATGGTTTTTGATGATTTGTATAACCCAAATTGGGTGGAGGGGAGGTGAATAATAATGCCTGCGGGTTAACAAATAAAAAAAACAGAGGAGTGAATGGCGTGAAAAGATTTTCTCTGATGCTGGCTATGGCAGTCATAATGGTGTTTGCCATGGCTGCGGCCGCCTGGGCAACTGTCCCCAGCGACTTTTATGTCGACTACAGCGCCCAGGATCCGACCGCGACAGTATATGACAAGGCCTATAATGGCCGGGTCACCAATAATGCCATTGATAAAGGGCTTAATGCTTTGGGCCAGGCCGGTGCACAAGTCGGCTACAACCCCCACGGTGATTTTACCACTAATACCTTTGCCTGCGCCGAGTGTCACAGGACACACGATGCCGCAGGGGCCAAACTGATCAGAAGGACCAGCAATTATTTCCTCTGCTATGCCTGCCATGACGGTACCTCCAGTAACTATAACGTCCAGGCAGGATTAGTTGCAGGCACAAAGAACAGTACTGCCGGCGGTTTTGAAACCTATAAATTGCCGGATGCAGCTGCTGCTGCTGTTAGTGTCACCAGTCACATGCGCGACGGCTTGGAAAGCGATACGGCTCCCGGTGGTGCACCGGAAAAGAATTGGAACCTTGACTGTATCAACTGCCATAACCCGCATGGTCAGACTGTTACCGCTACCGCCTTCACCGGCACCGGGGCATGGGCCGGTATTGTTAACCAAAGAGGCAATGACCGGCTGCTCGAGAGCGCGCCTATTACCATTGCTGCCAACGACGATGTCTTTGGTGTGCTGGAACCGGTACCGGCTGGTACAGTCCTTAATATTTTCAAAGACGGTACATTTACCGTTGGACAAGCCGGTTGGGAGTTTGGCAAGATATGGCGGATGAAGGCCGACCCCAAAGCCGGCATCATCGGGCCTACCTTTAGCGGACTCTGGAAAACTGAGCAAGGGGCTGCCAAGCCTATTGTATACGAGGTAGACAAAAATGCGGATGGCAGCGCCCAAAAGATTATCCCCGGCACCACTCAGCCTATTAGTCAACCGGTACTGCTTAACACTATAGCAAATAACTCCGATTTGGCAACTCAGAAACCTATCTATACAATTGTCAGATTTAATACGTATATCGTTCCGGCCAACAAAACATTACGTGCTGAGTTCCGGCCGATTATGGCCCGGCCAACCGTAATGACTTTTGCCAATAAGTATAGCGCAACCGAAGTGGTGAACTATGTTTATGGCATGAATACCTATTGCGGCACCTGCCACTATGACTTTTATCAGAACATGGGCGGCGGTGTTGGCTTTAACTTGCTTACTACTGATGGTATGAACGGCTCTACGGCCAGAGTTACGTCCGGGTCATACACCAAGGCCTTCCGACATGCTATCGGAACTGCAGGTTATCCATGGTGGTATGATAATGCCAGGAACGGTCCCTGGGCAAACAAATTTGATATTTCCATTGAAGGCTTCCAGACGACCCCGATGAGGTCCGGTACTGTCATTTGTCAGTCCTGCCACTATGTCCACGGCAGCTCTGCCAAAAACAAAGACATAGATACCAAACACGGCGGGATGGATAACAGCTTGCTGAAGGCCGATGACCGTGTCGTATGTCAGGCTTGCCACGATAAGATTTCTGAATCTGATAGTACTCCGTTCATCAATGAGACTCTCCTAAACTACAGAGTCAGACCTTAATTTCTAACCCAGGCTAACTGAGGATGGGAAAAGGTGTTAGCTTCATTTTAACACCTTTTCCCCCATTTTTTCAACAAAATAACAATAAATAGAAATTATAATAGTTTTTTTAATATATTTTTGATTAACAGGGGGAAACCTGATGAACTGTAAAAAGATCAAGGGAAAAACAACTTATATATTAATGCTGGCTGTATTCACGGGTTACCTTTTTAATACATTCTTTATATCTAAAGTGTATGCCGGCATGTGGACCGACTATGCTCCCGCCGGTATCGCCGGGTATATTGACGGGAGTACTGTTACCACTAACGTCGGCAATGTTACCGGTGCGCCGGATAACAAGGTGGCGACTCTGGCCGCCGGTGCTGTTGATGACCTAACTGCTACCGGGTATAGTTTAAACCGGCCCGGGAATATCATCAATGCTATCACTTTTTCTTATGTTGTGGCAGCTCAGGGGGATTTTGCGGGGATGAGTCCGGATACCTGGGAACTGCTTTTTAGTCCCAATAGCGGGGTCAGTTGGTTTTCGGCCAGAGCAGCGTCGGCCCAGCAGGTACCGGAACTAACTACTTTTACATATACCGCTGAGGTCAATCCGGCTACCGGCCAGCCATGGATGTGGACAGATATAGCTCTGCTGCAGTTAAAAATGCAGCGCAATGTGATCGGGGCGGCTGATGATATCCTGGTGGTGGCAGACAGTTTTTATATCACCGTTAATTATGTTGACAGTGACATTACTCCGCCCCGGGTAGTAACCGTTGCACCGGTTGACGCGGCGACGGGGGTTGCGGTTACAGCATCAGTTGACGCCGTTTTTAGCGAACCGGTGAATGAAAGTACGCTTAACGAGGCGACTTTTACTATCCATGAAAATGTTAATAACGCAGCTTATAACAGCATATACCGGGTTGAAGGCGTTGTAGCTTATGACCATCAACTGAATCAAGCTTTTTTTAAACCAGCCCGGCCGTTAAAATATAATACTTCATATATCGTTAATCTGACAAACGGTATACAGGACCCTGCAGGCAACTCCCTGACCGGCTATACGTGGACATTTACCACGGAAGAGGATCGAAGCCCGCCATCCATACTGGGGTTCACTCCGGCCGACAGGTCGGCGGCTAATGGGATAGCCGATATTATTTCCGTTACCTTCAATGAACCCATGGAGCCATTCGCAATGAACACCGCAAATATCTCCGTTAGTGAGACAGTATACGGGGAAATATATGATCATGCTTTGTCCGGGCAGGTTACCTATAACCGGCATACAAATACTGTTTCTTTTTTGCCGGCGGCTAATTTTAGCGCCAATAGCCAGGTTAAGGTATATGTGGGTACTGGTGTAGCCGATATCAGCGGTAACCGGCTACCGGCGCCGGTAACGTGGGTTTTTTCAACAGTAGAGGATTTTACTTATGCCCCGCCGGCCCCGGCAAGTGTTGTGGTTAGGGGCTTGGATGCTACGTCTGTGGGTATCAGTTGGCAGCAGGTGAACACGGCCGTGGGTTACTATGTTTATCGCAGCAGTTTTCCCACCGGATATTTTATGCCGGTTGGTCAAACATCCCGGCAGGGCGATACGTACTATGTTGATACTGGGCTGCTGCCTAATAATACATATTTTTATCAGGTAGCTGCCTTTAACAATGCCGGGGCTTCACCTTTAAGCGATAATTTTCCGCTAACTTACACAGATTGGAATGGGGTGGCGGTAACAGATTATGCTAATAAGGGGATAACCGGTATTCCGAATGCACCGGTAGGTATCTCTGTATATAACAGTGATACCCAGGTAGACCTGAACTGGCATACTGTTAATAATCTATCTTTTGGCGGGTATAACGTCTATCGGACTGAAACCAGTGGCGGTCCATACAGTTTAATGAATCCGGTGCCCCTTGATTTTATGATCAATACCTATGTTGATACGGCGGTATATAATTACCAAAGCTATTATTACCGGGTTGCTGCGGTTGATGTCAATGGTGTGGAAGGCAAAAAGTCAGCCGAAATCTGGGCCCGACCGGAAGGTAAACCCTTTGCTGCTGCTCCGCATCTTGACGGCAGTAAAAATACTTTTGTTTGCGCTATTTGCCATAAAAACCATACTGGTTTTGGTGAATTGCAGATTAAAGCAACAACGGTACAAAAACTATGTTTTACCTGTCATGATGGTTCCGCCAGTCAGAAGGATTTAATCAGGGAACAGATAAATGCACGCACCAATCATAACATTTACCCGGATATCCCGGGGTCTTTAAAATGTACCGGCTGCCATGAACCAAGGCTTGATTATGAGGAACAAAAGCCGGATGGCAGCCGTAGGTATGCCAAGCTGTTAATGAATAATTATGAGCATACTACCAATTTCCGCGGCAATGCAGTTTGTTACAGTTGTCATGGGCGGGATACCACGCTTAAGACCGGGGTTGTCAGCTCCTTGTTTGAGGCCGGTATTCATAAAACGGTTTTACCACAGCCACCGTCCGGCACCGGTATTCAATGTCTTAACTGCCACCGGCCGCATGTCTCTGCCAATGACCGGCTGCTTCTCCATGACCGGGAAAATCTATGTTTTCGCTGTCATAATGCCGAACAATTTACAGCATCTGCCGACTCGCAGGCCTCCCATGACGTCCGGGCCGAAGCGCAGTTGGCGACGCAAGCCGCCATTACCTGCAGTAATTGCCATAACCCGCATGCCACTACCAGGGAAGCTAAACTTACCGATCCGGATGCCCCTAACAAAATTTGGCAAGGAACAGTGAATAGCTTTTGTGTAAAATGTCATGACGGAAATTTTCCCGGTCCTGAAAAAACCATGCCTTACGCTCCGGGAATTATCCAGTCTACTACAAGCCTTACTAATGTGGCTGAAAAGTTCTATTTGCGTTTTGACAACAAAGCAGATATGCACGGGGAAGGCAATCCGAACCCGAACAAAAGCATTCAGGACCCGGTATTCGGCTTCGGCTATGCAACTGCTCAAGTACAGCAGGGCCGTACACTGGAATGCCGAAACTGTCATGAACAACACGGTGCCGGTAATGTTTATCACCTGAAAACCACGATTAATTCGCCGGATAACCTTTTAACCAGGCCGGGCATGTTCATTTACAATTGGAATTATCTTGACGGCATAAGCAAAAAGACCGGTGCTGACGCCAGGTTTTTTTGCAGCGGGTGTCATGGCCAAGGGCACATGGGGAACCGCAAACAATGGCCCACTAATTGTTTTACTGCTGGCTGTCACCGGCATGGAGACAAATTTTAATATTTAGAAAATGGGGGATAATTCACGCCGGTTCGAGAGGATTTTTTGTTCTCCATGTGGAATTAAGAAATAAAATCCATCTAGGGCAGGGGAATTAATTATGGCAGTGAAACGTCGTTTATCCGGGAATAGATCCAACCCTCCAAAAGGTCCTGTTGACTGGTATATGCTAATTCCCGTATTATTACTGGTTGGTATCGGTATCATTATGGTATTGAGCTCGAGTTCCGCAGTTACAGCTGCCAAGGGTACAGATAATATATATTTCTATTTTTACCGGCACTTGATTTGGCTCGGGGTAGGATTAGTCGGTTTAATTGTGGCTACCCGGGTAGATTATTACAAACTCAGAAATATGGCTCTGCCAGGTTTTTTTGTGGCAATAATCCTGTTAATTGTGGTCTTATTCACTGAACCAGTGAACGGGGCGCGTAGTTGGATTGATTTTGGCGGATTCAAATTTCAACCTTCGGAAATGGTTAAACTGTTGCTGGTTCTTGTTTTAGCCAGGATTATGAGTCAAAAGCAGCAGAAGATGAAGTTGTTGAACGATGGATTAGTACCGGTATTATTGGTAATAGGTATTATATGGGGTCTGATCCTGTTGCAAAGAGACATGGGGACAGCTATGGCTGTAGCCATTACAGCTTTTATTATGTTATTTGCCGGCGGTGTCAGGCTAAGTCATTTATTTGGCCTGGCATCACTGGGCATTGTGATTGCTGTTACGGCAGTTTTATCGGCTTCTTACAGAATGCGCAGGTTCACTGCATTTTGGGACCCCTGGGCGGATAGAAGCGATTCCGGGCACCAGATTATTCAGTCTCTTTTTGCTATTGGCTCCGGAGGTTTTTTGGGCGTTGGACTGGGTCAAAGCCTGCAAAAATATAAGTATTTGCCTGAACAACATACTGATTTTATTTTTAGCATTTTGACGGAAGAAGCAGGTTTTTTGGGTGGTTTGATGGTTATTGTGCTTTTTGTGTTATTTGCCGCCAGAGCTTATCGGGTAGCCAAAAATTGTCCTGATACTTTTGGCAGTTTAATGGCCTGCGGTCTGACCTCCGTGATTTTGGTTGAAGCCATGATGAACATTGCTGTAGCCACATCTTCCATGCCGGTCACGGGAATAACGCTGCCTTTTATCAGTTATGGCGGATCCTCTTTGTTTTTCAAACTTGTTGCAGTGGGGATGCTTCTGAATATATCCAGGCATTGTAAAGAACCGGCCAAAGTAGTTAAAGTGAGCCATGCAAAAAACCAATTTGGTTTAGAATTATAGGCTACCTCAGGGCAGCCTGTTTTTTTTAGTCAGGGAGAGGATGCTAATGGACGGAGCAGCCCGGAATTTTTTAAAAAATAGCTATAAGCTTATATTTGAATCTCTGACAGCGGATAATCATTATCTGGCGGAAGATGTTTTGATTTTTTTACTGATCGCTGGTAAAATAAATGAATCCCTGGCGGAGGTGCTGGATCCTAAGCCGGACGGGGATGCAGGTGAAAATGACCGGCTTTGGCAAAACATTATTGGCCGTTACATGGGTGAGGTAAATCAACTGCTGCCATGGTTCACCGACCGCCACCGGGATTTGCCGATACCTGATACTGTAGTCCGGGAAATCCGGCAAGGGATAAGATACCGGCCTAATCCGGCGGCCTTATTGGGTGCAGTGCATGAAATCGCGCTGGATAGGCCGGTTCCCGTAACAAAAAAAGGATCCGGTGCAATGGTCAGAAAAAAGCAGGGTTCATATTACACCCCGCCGGAAATTGTGAATTATATGGTTGAGCTCACTATGGGCCAAATACTAAGCGAGTACAGGCTAAAAATGCAGCAAGCTGTACGCCGTGAATCATCGTCCGAAATTACAGCGCTACTGGAGGATTTGGCAGAGTTTCGGGTGCTTGATCCGGCTTGTGGCAGTGCAGCCTTTTTAACTGCTGTGATGCGTGAACTGATAGCATTCTATGCAGAACTCCCGGCCTGCATTGGCGTTAACCCTGCTGCCGGCGCCATCGCTCATTTGTACGGGACGGACAGTGATGCCCGCGCTGTAGACCTGACTATTATTGGTTTAGCCCTGAGTTATGGGTCGTATTCGGAAGCAGTTGAGAGCAAAAAATTATTACAGAAAAACATTCGGCTGGGTGATGCCCTGACCATAAAGTGGCGGCAGGAATTTGCTGAAGTTTTTCAGGGCTACAATCCCGGATTTAGCCTGGTTATAGGCAATCCTCCATACATTTCCAATAAACTCCTGCCTTTGCCGTTAAAAAAGTACATTAATCAGCATTACCGGACTGTTGATGGACAGTATGATATAATTGTTCCCTTTATCGAGAAGGGTCTGGAAATCCTAAATGACGGCGGCCGGCTGTGTTTTATTATCTCCAACAAGTATTTAGCTGCCGATTATGGACGGAAACTGCGGTCGGAATTATTGACCCGGCATAATTTGCATCAGCTCATTGATTTGTCGGAAATGAAGGTGTTTGCAGATGCTGCGGTGTATCCAGTAATCCAGGTGATAGAAAAAGGCAGGAAAAATATGGCTGGACAGGTTGCCGTCAGAGAAGTAACAAACCTGCAGCAATTGGCTCACGTAAAAAATAGTTGTATTATCCCTGAAAGCTTTTATCACAATCTCGATGATATGATAATTACACCAAAAATAAATCAGGCCACCTGGCCGGTGTTGGAAACAATTTCCCGTATACCAGGGCGTTTACCGGTGCAAAAAATTCTATGCGGCATTGCTAAGACCGGCTTTGCGAAATTAGTTATTGATGCGCAGTCATATGACCGGTTAGCTGATAAGTATAAAACAAACTACAGGAAGTTCTTAAACTCAGGTTGTATAGATAAATAATCTATTACCAGTGCAGAAGGGTTTATACCGGCCGGTGCCTCAACAAAAAAACAGTGGCATTCTTTTACCGGTCGGAAACTGGTGATTTCCGGCCTGGCTAAGAAAATTGAAGCTGCCGTGGATGAGGAAGGTTGTGCCCTGGGCAGGGTATATTATATCAGGGAAGAGGATGTAGTATATGGGTTATATGAGAGTTATAACTTGTTTTATTTATGTGCTGTCTTAAATTCCAAGTTAATGGATTTTTATTATCGCATTCTTTACTGGCCCGTGCACCTGCAAGGTGGTTATTACCGGTTTAACAGCACTTACCTGGCCCGCTTGCCGATTCTTCCGGAGCATAAGGACCGTGAACTGGCCGCCGAAATAACCATGCTTGCCGAAATGTTGCAAAAAGGACCGGTTAATCAGAATATAGCTAATGAAATTGACCGGCTGGTATTTCAGTTATACGGTCTGCAAACAAAACAGATTGCCGTAATTAATAGTTTTTTGAGTAATGTGGATAAGGAAAATTAAGAAAAATAAATTGAGGACAATTGAGGAGAATGGAAGAGAATAGGATAAGCGCAGGCTTATCCTATTCGTCCTATTCTTCACCAAGTTTCTTCAGATCGCCCAGCAATTGCTCCAGAGGGATGCCGTGAACGCGGGCAGCCTGCCCGACGGTTTCATAGGCGACACCGTGTCAGCCCATACAGCGCAGGCCGTATTTGCTAAAAACCTGCTGAGCGGCAGGGAATTTTCTCAAAACGTCCATAATCACCATATCCTCGTTAATCAAATTACCACCTCACTTATAATGTTACCCAGGAGGATTACTCCTCCTGGCGGGTGCGTCAGGTTACCGGGGGATTTTGCCTGGTGTCTGCCAGCGTGCGCTCGGCTTTTTCGATTGCCAAACGCACCATGTTACCGCAGTCCCTGGAAGTTACACCGCCGAAACCTTCCTGTTGAACGATATCATACACACCAAGTTCCCTGGCAAACTCCATCTTGAGGTCATCGGACATAATGCCGCGTCGCCTGGTCATGACATTCCTCCTTTTCGGTTGAGCACCCATTCTTAGTGTTGGTTTTCAGAATGTATTTAATGTAATGAAAAACATGGTATATTTTTTAAGGCCATGGGGAAATATTACTTTAGAGTAATTAAGAATTATAAAGGGGGGAAGATTGAATGAATAAGTTAAACGAAATGAACATCGCTGATTTATCCAGTCAGGAAGTGGATAAGCTGATGAATTTTGAAAAGGATTTTAACAATAATCACAACAGCGATGAAGTTTTTGTACTCGTATTGAAAAAGTGAAAGGTTCCCCGCCAGGGGAACTTTTTTTTGCATTTTTTGTATATTACAGGAATATCTTTAATTCAGGGAGCGACTGTTAGACCTCTTTTTTTGACTGTTCAAGAATCTTGCTTTGGGAAATGACAGCTTTAAACGGTATAATTATCTCAAAGCAATGGGCGCTAAAAGAAACGGTAATGGAAAAGGAGGAATGTCAAGTGGGGCCGAAGATTAATCCTGATGTATGTGATGGCTGCGAAACATGTGTAGACGTTTGTCCGGCTGATGTATTTGAGATGGAAGACGGCAAAGCCAATGTTGTCAGAAAGGATGACTGTCTAGACTGCGGGGCTTGTACGGAAGAATGCCCTGCTAATGCGATTAATTTAGACGGCTAAAAAGAGACGGGAATTTCATCCCGTCTCTTTTTATGACTTGCCGGTATAATCTTCAATCATCATCTGTCCGGCAACCAGCCGAGCTATTTCCGGTTCCCGGCCGCCACTGTCTTTGTCCGGCGGGCGGCATATTCTCCCGGCAATCCGAAGTTGCGTGGGCTGCAGCCGGTAAGCCATAATCCGCGCCGCCTCATTGCCGGCGGCACCAGCATGGGCAATACCTCTTAGAGTACCCATAACCACAATATCGCCGGTAGCCGTAATTTCCGAACCAGGGTTAGCATCACCCAGAACGATTACGTTGCCCCGGTAATGAATTTTTTGTCCGGATCGTAAACCCTGTTGGAAAAGCATACCCGGCTCGGTTAATTCTTTTTCGCTTACCCCAATGGTGGGTAGCGATTTAGCGGCGGTTGCTCTGGTAACAACAGGTTTAACAGCCTGTTGAAGTTGTTGTGGCATGCGCATTAAAGGTGCCGGGGAGGCACAGGGCTGCCAGTCAATATGTTCATCCGGTACCAGACCGTGCTGGCAACAAATATCTTGCAGTTCTTTGGCTTCTTCAAGAGAAAGTGGGTTTTTATCCAGGCGGAAGGTGAATTTTGCTCCTTTAAAAAAACCGCTGGCTGATTCAATTTTTGACCGCAGTACAGATTTTAATTCCTCAAAATCGCGGGTGGAATCAACACAAATCACCAAGCCTTTTCTGGTGCCCTTTATATTAATGACCTCATTAGCCATGTCAGCCCTCCTATCGCAACACTTGATACTGATTATTTTCGACTAAAAATTAGGTAATCCTGCAAAAAATCACTTCTTTTTCTGATATTTTGCATATTCACCTTCCAGTCCGGAATCGTATTCGGCCACCATGTTGCGACCGTGTTTTTTGGCATAATACAAGGCGTTGTCGGCGCGCTGAATAAATGATGTTTTACTGAGTTCAGGCGTATAGCCGGCTACCCCGATGCTGACTGTAATAGGGTCTTTTAAAATGCCCCGGCGGTCGTTGGTTGAAGTCTCCTGAATTCGGGTCCGGATACGCTCGGCGATGCGCAAGGTGACTTCCTGAGAGCAGTGTGGAAAAATAACAGCAAATTCCTCACCGCCGTATCTGCAAACAGAATCTTCGGACCGTACGTTTCTTTTCAGGATGTTGCCAAGTTCTCTTAATACTGTGTCGCCGTAGACATGTCCGTGGGTATCATTGACTTTTTTAAAGTAGTCTATATCCAGAATAATCAAAGATAACGGCTCCTTTGTGGAATTATAGATATTAATTTCTTCATCAAGTTTTTGCTGAAAGTACCGAAAATTATACAGGTTGGTACATGGGTCTATTATAGCCTGTTCCCGCAGCGCCCGAAACAGTTGGGCATTACTGATAGCGATAGAAGCTTGGCTGGCCAGGGCATATACCAGTTCGATTTTATCAGGAATTAACTGCATTTCTTTGTACATAGAGTGGATATTCAGAAAGCCGATGACTTTCTGTCGGGAAACCAGCGGTACTGATAGAATCAGCGGTATAGACAAGTCTTCTGAGCCGTCAAAAAAAAGGGGACTCCTTTTTTGCATAATATCTTGAAATATGCTGTCTTGCAGTCTGGCGTAATAAATATAAAAATTCTCGATGTCTTTATCCGATAATCCGTGGTGTTCGGCAATCCGCAAGGTACCGTCGGACTCTTCAACCAATACAATAGAAACACCCTGGGTGTTTACAAGGGTCGTTAACACCTGTAAAATTAGAGATAGAATTTCTTGTAGTTCAAATGTGGATGTAATAGCTGTATTGATTTCTCGGAACAGCTTACCTTCAAAAACGGTCTGTTCCAGCCGGGACAACAGTTCCTGGTTATTTTGCAAAGCTGCCAGCCGGCTGTTTATAATGGTTTTGGATTTATCGGTGATGATAGCGGAGATTTTTGGCTTTTTTGCTGTTTTGGACATAGAATACCTCCAGTTGGGCACCACAGTTTATTTTTTTATTCGCCAAAAAACGCCAAAAACCTTCAAAAATATATATAAAGTTGGAGTGAAGTCCATGACTGATGTACTGGCAGAGAAATATATTGTCAGGGCTGATTATTACGGTAATGTTGTTTCCAATAAAAAAATGTTTTTTTGGTTTCCCCGTAATAAGGGCAATATTATAATTGATAAAAAAATTTTTTCCTATACCCCTTTTGGCAATCAGGATGCCGGTTTTCAGATTCCATTACAAAAAATTATTAAGGTAAAGTTGGAAACTTTAAGACCGGGAAGGAATCGGTGGGTGTCAGGCGCAGCCGGGTCACCGTATTATATTTTGTTTTGGATTCCTTTTTGGAATAGATATATTTTGAACTTGACTATTTTGGATAAACACGGGTATCCCTGGGAGCATTTTTTTAAATTAATGACTAGTCATATTTCTATTGAGACTTTTTCAATTATCAAAAATGCCGTGATTAAATAAAGGAGTAGCATATGTCTTGTGATTTATTGACGACAAAAGAGTATTGTGTAGTAACTTTTCCGTCTACTCAGTGTGCCCTACTGGGTGAGAAGCACCTAGTGGGAGTAGAGGTGGAACTGGTTGTTATTCCTACCCCCCGGGAGATTTCGGCCAGCTGTGGTCTGGCATTAAAATTATTTTGCCGGAACCTAGAAAACGTCAAAAAGGAATTGGCTGTTGCAGCAGTGGCTACCAGCGGTTTTTACAGATTTACCAAAACAGACAGTGGGACTATGGTGGTGGAGGTCAGTGGAGAAAATGGCCAAAAATAAAATTCTCGTCGTGGATGATGACCGGCATATATGTGAACTGGTGAAACTATATTTGGAAGATGAATTTGATGTGGACATTGCCTATGATGGTGAAATAGGAATGCAAAAAATCAGACAGAATCCACCGCATCTTATGATACTTGATATTATGTTGCCTAAAGTTAACGGCTGGGATGTTTGCCGAAAAACCCGGGAAGAGTTTAATTTGCCTATTATCATGCTTACGGCAAAAGGTGAGGAGACAGACAAAATTCTGGGTTTGGAGCTGGGGGCAGACGATTATATCACCAAACCATTCAGCCCGCGGGAACTGGCGGCCCGGGTAAAGGCCGTGCTGCGCCGGATGCGGCAGCCGGCGGAAGAAAACGATAATACGTTACATTTTACCGGATTATATTTGAATGCCAATACTCACCAGGCGGAAGTTAACGGTAAAACTGTTGAGTTAACTCCCAAAGAATTTGAGATTCTCTGGCATATGGCCAAAAATCCTTCTCGAGTATTCACCAGGGAACAGATTCTGGATCAAGTCTGGGGCTGGGATTTTGAGGGGGATGCCCGCGCTGTGGATTCGCATATTAAAAGACTGCGTAAGAAACTGGAGAGTGTTGAGGATGCCGGCTCATATATCCATACAGTATGGGGATTAGGTTATAAATTTGAGGTGCAGGAAACATGATTAAAAGCAGGCTATTTAGCAAATTGATGCTAACTTATATTTTTGTTATTGCGGCTGTGCTCACAGTACTAGGCCTGTTACTGCCATTTTTGCTGAATAACTATTTTATCTACAATAAACAGACGGAACTTATTGTTAAAGGTAATAATATTGTGGAATTAATCAAACCGTTATTGTTAGAAAAACGCGACCCGGCCATGCTGGTAAATTTACTTAACAGTGCCGACCGGAACATGGGGGCGGAGGTTTGGGTTATTGACCGGACAGGGTCGGTTATCACTGCATCTGCAGATCATCTGCGACATGAAGGTGATACTTTGGAACAAAAAGATATCGAAAACCTGCAGCGGGGTCAAATCAGTGTCCGGGAAGGGGTATCACATTTTTACAACGAGACGGTATTATCGGTGGTATTGCCGGTGAAAAACAGGGGCCAGGTAATTGGCGGAGTAATTCTATATTCGCCGGTAATCGGCATAGACCTAACTATGACTAAGGTGCAAAATCTTTTTATTTATTCTGCCGTGGTGTCCATTCTATTCGCCACCCTGGTTGCTTATTTCTTTTCTAAATCAGTATCTCAGCCATTACAGGAGATGAACCGTGTTGCGCACCGGGTAGCGGAAGGCAAGTTTGATGTGCGGGTCAAGGCCCGGTCTAATGATGAGATTGGAGAATTGGGACGGTCGTTTAACTTTATGGCAACCCAGATTGAGCACCATGAAAATATGCGCCGGGAGTTTGTGGCTAATGTCTCTCATGAACTTAGAAGTCCGCTCACTTCTATGCAGGGGTTTATTGAGGCTATGCTGGACGGGAAGGATAAGACACCGGTAGCCAGGAAAAGGTATCTTGATATTGTGCACGATGAAACCATGCGGTTAATCAGACTGGTCAATGAGTTGCTTGACCTGTCAAGGATAGAGGCAGGTATAGTCAGGCTGAAAACGGAAGGGTTGGACTTGGCGAACATTATTGAAATTGTGCTAAAAAAGCACCGGCCGGCATTAATGGAACGCAATTTGCAAGTGATCCAAAAAATAACGTCGCAAATCCCGGAAGTTAAAGGTGATGCTGACCGGATTCAGCAGGTCATGAACAACTTGTTGGACAATGCCATCAGGTTTTCGGCGAACAATGGGAAAATCATTATTACCGTAACTAATGAAGCGGATGGTGTAAAAATTTCCGTAGAAGACCAGGGTCAGGGAATTCCGGCGGAAGAATTGCCATATATCTGGGATCGTTTTTATAAAGTGGACAAGGCCCGAACCAGGGAAACGGAAGGCACCGGACTTGGATTGGCTATTGCCAGGCGGATAGTGGAGCAACACGGCGGTAAAGTAGAAGCTGTGAGTATACCCAATATGGGGTCGAAGTTTACTTTTTCCATTCCGTTATAAGACATATTTTCATTAAGTGTATAAAAGTCCCATCAGATAAGCAATCTAAGAAAAAACGCCTGAGGAGGACTTTATGCGTTGCGTTGGCAGAAATATTATTCTTGTTACCATGATTTTAGCTTTTGTGCCCATGGTTACCGGCTGTTCCCTGTCTATGGGCGGTCCGCAAAAAAAACCGGAAGTGAGTAAAGATGATGTTAAGACCATGGTAAAAGAAGAAATGAAAACTGAAGAGACGAAAAAGGTCATTGAAGAAGCGGTAGCTAGCCAAAAACTGGAGGATTTGCTCAAAGCGCCGGAAGCAGATAAGCTGATGGAAAATAAAATGATGGAAAACATTGAGGCCCCCAAGGTTAGTAAAGCAATTCAAGAGCAGTTAAAAAACGCCCTGAAATCGCCGGAAAGCCAGAAAGTTATTCAGGAGCAAATCAATAAAGCCATGGCCACACCTGATGTGCAACAAAATCTGCGAAACATGGTTCAGCAGACGATGATGAAAATGATGCAAGGTACCCAGCAGGGCGGTGGTGGCAACCAGCAGGGTGACGGTGGCGGAGGAATGGGGCAATAGTTATGTCTCAAAGGTTCCCTTGACCACCGGCATTCCGTTATCCACCATTAATCTGCCGCGGGCTACTACCTTAGTAATGGTTAGCCGTTTGTCTAACAAAACCAAGTCGGCATCGCTGCCGGCAGCCAGAATTCCTTTTTGGGGGAATATTTTTAAGATTTTGGCCACATTAGAGGTTATTAACCGGAGCCCTTCCTCAAATGTAACGGCACCGATGTTGATAGCCTTTTTTACGTCTGCCCAGAGCACCCCTACAGAACCTACAGACATACCGGTAAGCTCTCCCCGGGTATCAAACTGCGGTAAACTCCCGTTGCCGTCGGAACTTACGGTAACTTGAGTTAGGGACAAACCGGCTTTTTTTAACTGGATAAGACTGTCCGAAATATTTAAAGCATCCGGGGAGGTTTCACCCGGCTCAATCCCGGCAGTTAGGTCAATAATGCCGCCCATTTTAATGAATTTCTGACCTTGCCGCATTAATTCACTAAGCCTGTTTACATGAGTGGGTACAAATTGGCTGACCGGCAGGTCACTGTGTTTCAGGGCCTGAAAAACCATATCCAGACCGTTCTTTCCTTCGCCAAGATGTAGATGAACCACACCTGCTTTGCCGCCCAACATGCCGCCAATACGTGCTTCGGCAGCCAGGTTGATTAACATTTGCAGGGTAGGTTGGGCAGACCGATGGTCGGAAATTGCGATTTCTCCACTGCCAATAACTTTGTCAATGAGTACCAGGTCTGATCGGACATTACCGGTTATTGTCCTGGTTGGAATCTGATAAGCGCCGGTATAAATATACGTGGTAATCCCCTCATGCTCCAAAGCTCTGGCCTTGGTAACTAACTCCGGCATACTGCGGGTAACCCCGTCAGCACCTAACAATCCAACCACCGTGGTAATCCCGGCCGAAGTAAGTGCACCCAGCAAGATTTCCGGGGTTCTGCTGGCCGGCCCCCCCTCACCGCCGCCGCCAATAATATGGACGTGCTGATCGATAAAACCGGGCACCACTGTCAGCCCTTCGGCGTCAATAACCTTGATGTTGATAAAGTTGGCCGGTGGATTAATATGTGGCGCAATCAGTGCAATCTTATCAGCGGCAATGAGGATATCTAGCCGGCCTCTGTTTTTTGGGCTAAAGACATTGCCGTTTTTTATCAGAGTAAACATTTTTTCACACCTTAAGGTATTGTTTGCGAATCATTTATATCTTTTCGTAAAATTACAAAAAAAATTACTGGATTTAAATGATAAAGTTATATAAAATTGTAAGTAGCTTAGTTTAACGAGGTGATGTCAGTTGAATTATAGAAAAACAGGCTTGTTCCCCCGGACACATTACCGGATTCCAATGGATTTTTCCGTGGAATTTTATGTTATGAAATATAAACGGCGGAATGTCGCTCATTTAAGCGGTAAAAGAGGGTTAGGGCAGGGTCGGGATATCGGTGAAGGCGGACTTAGTTTTCTATCCGCCTACTTATTACCGATAGATATGATTGTCCGTTTGGCCGTTGAATTGCCGGAAACCGGCGTGGAACGGATGTTGGCCAGGGTTGTCCGATCTGAACGGGTAGATGCCGGATTTCTTACCGGGGTGCAATTTTTTAACCTGGCCCAGTACAGACGGGAAAGAATCAGGAGTTTTGTGACCGGTCAGATAAAAAACCAGTATAAATTATTACGGTTTTTATAAGCCCTGGGAAACAGGGCTTGATTAATTTGGAGGGCAGGCAATATGTGCAGTATTAATGCTTATACTGAGGCGGTTAAAGATTTTTTGACCAGGGACCCCGCGGAAATGGCAAAAAACACCGGAGCAATATTTGCTGCCGGTGAAAATATGCTGATGCTGGATTACTGCAACCGTATTTACCAGATAAATTGCAGCAACGGTGCCATTGCCTGTCCAGGCAATGTAGAGCAGATAATCTCGAAAAATGATAAAACATTAATCCTGCAGTATCTGACCTTTGCCCCCGGGCTTGCACCACGGGGTAGCTGGTTATCATTTATTCAGTTACCTGACGGCCCTCATCACCATCAGCCCTTTGTGCAGGAAGCCATTGAACCTCTGGCCCGGAAATATGGAGCACTGCCTGCTGATTTTATATGCCGGGCGAAAGAATTGGGTGGTTATGAGCTGGCAATGGGTGACTGGGGAATAGTTATACCTGTATTTCCCAAGTTGCTGATGGCTTTTGTTTTATGGTCAGGAGACGATGAATTTGCACCTCAGGCCAACATTTTGTTTGATGCTGCCGCTCCTTTATATCTGACTACTGCAGCGCTTTGGGTGCTGGGGGTGGAGGTTTCCCGAAAACTCAGAGGAACGGAAGGACAGCAGTATGTGTGACGGAATTTTTGTTTACGGTACTCTCATGAGCGGTTTCATAAACCATGACCTTTATCTTGCAGAGCATATTGTTACGATGCAGCCGGCTAAAATAAAAGGGAGACTGTTTCATTTGCCGGTGGGATATCCTGCAGCTCTGGACGGTGAGGGTTGGGTAACCGGTGAACTGGTTGCGGTTAAAGAAATGACAAGGGTATTGGCACAACTGGATGAATTGGAAGACTATTACGGACCTGGTCAAAATAACGAATATGAACGGGTGCTCAGGGATGTTGCCGTTGCCGGGGGAAGTGATTTGCGGGGATATGTTTATTTATATGCCGCCGGGTTAGACGCGTTAATGACTGCCCAGGGCAGGGAAGTGCCTTCAGGTAATTGGCGCACTTTTATGCAAAATAGCGCCGACCGGGCTTAGCGCCATATCCACTGGAAGATTTTCAGAAATAATGCGGTCAGGCCTGCGGCCATTAACGGACCTACCGGTTGGCCGTGAAAAAAAATGATGCCGATGATGCCTCCCACTACCAGTCCGGCCAGTAGTTCAGGGTCAACTTTTAGCAGAGCCAGTCCTTGTCCATTCATGTAGGTGGCCAGAGCACCGCCCAGGATGGCTAGTATACCTGGTACGGT
>CAZWUW010000004.1:36703-59984 GCA_964636895.1 uncultured Eubacteriales bacterium | reverse complement strand
CCTCAAGGTAAAAGGCAGCATGTATGATGATACCGATACCCATTTGACGAGGTAAGGCGGAAAGGAAGATTGGCATGCCCTTCTCAATGTTCACCCGCCCGGCGGTATTCTACCCGGCCGGTTGTACAGCACTAGTCCTTACAGCTTTGGCTCTACATAATTATATCCGACTTATCCTGAACCGGCAGATATCCTTTCCTCCCGCCTGGCTGCTCTTTGTCGCTACATTGGCAGTCTGGCCGGTACTGGTTAATTATACCGGGGATCAGGAGAAAAAGCTAAAAAATTATGCCAATTATATTAACCGGGCCGGTATTTTTATCAGCCTGGTGCATTTAGCAACAGAAGCAGTTTTCATTACAATTTATAGTCGGGTTACGGCTATTCAACCCGGGAAATATGTTACTGCCGCCGACCTGCAAAACCTGGCCGATACCCTGCTTTTTTTACCGGCGGTATTGATTAGTCTGGGTACGCTCGGGGCACTGTATTACCTTAAAACAAACCCCGATGTAAAACAATGGTTTAAAAGTGATACCCCGCGCTTTTGGGGGAGCCGGCCGGACACCGGTGACAAACCGGCGCTATTCCTGTGTACCGATAAAAAAACCGGGGTTCGAGCCACTATCCCTTATCAGGACCAGTTCCGGCATCTGTTAGTCCTAGGTCCGACCGGCTGCGGTAAAACAAGTCTCATCCTGATCCCCCTGGCCCATCAATTAGTGCAAAATCACCGGTGCAGCTTGCTGGTTATCGACCCCAAGGGTGATTTTGCCTATTATGCAGGGGCCATGTGCCGGCACTACGGAAGAAACCATGTGCTTTTTGACCCGGCACGGCCTGACTGCCCCTATTTTAACCCGCTGACCGGCAAAGAAAACGATGTAGTAGAAAACATGGTTACTACTCTGGAAATACTGGCCGACGAAAATATCCGCTATTTTAAGGATCAAAATGCCCGGCTGCTGCGCAATGGCATCAGACTATTAAAGCGACTACGGGGCGATGACGCTAACCTGCTGCTGCTAAATGACCTGCTTCATAACCGGGACGGCTTTGGTTACCGCTGTCTGGCGGAGTTGAACCGCCAGGCAGTCACAGACGGCTTAAAGCAAAACCAGGAAATTATCGGTTATTTCCGGGACGAATATTTCTCTCCCCAGGCCAAAACTTTTGAGCATACCAGCGGTGTACGCAACCAGATTGCCAACCTGACTGATAACGAGCACCTGCGCCGGGCCCTTAATCCACCCGCCGGACAAAAACCGGACATTGATTTTGACCAACTGCTGCAGCACGGTGGTGTGGTATGCATCAACCTGGCCCAGGGACAATTGCGGGGTTTAGCCAGATATCTGGGGCTTTTCTTACAAATGAATTATCAGGCGGCAGTTTTTCGGCGGCCTGCTGCTGCTAATCGGCTTGCTGCTTATGAGATTATTGATGAGGTACAGGTCATCGCCAATGAACAATTTGCCGAAATGGTTCAACAGGCCCGCAGCCTGGAATGTGCTGTCATTGCAGCTAGTCAGAGCCTTGAACAACTTGCCCTGCACTTAGGCAATAAGGGTAGCGCCTTTCTGGCCGCACTGCAGACAAATTTTCAAAACCGGGTAATTTTCGCCGGGTTATCCCCGGCGGATGCCCGCCTGTTTTCGGACTGGTCCGGCTTAAGACCGGAACAAAAAGTGACGCGCGGCTGGTCTGCCGGCACCTTTGATCTATGGTCCGGCGCCGCCGGCCACCGCGGTCCCGTTAAATCAAAAACTATATCCGAACATGAAAAACCGGTCTTTAGCCCGGATCAGATAATGTACCTCAAAGACCGGGAAATCCTCTACTTCATTTCCCGGCATATGCGCATAGAGCAGCCGCGTATCGGTGTCGTCCGGTGGCTGCCGCCCCGCCTGCACGGCCGGTTTGGGAAATTGGCGGAGGAAACGACGCCAAGGACCGTCATTCCGGCTGCCCAAACTGAAATAGAAGAACGGGGAGAACTGGTGGAAGCAGATGAACTATTAAGCTAAAACCTCATTTGTTTTACATCCGGCGCTTTTTCAAACTCACCCTTCAAACCTTCACAGGCAAGGTTCGCATGCCGCTCGTTTTGAGCATCTCCACGGCAGCCCCCATGAATTTGCTGATGTTCTCCGTAGGGTCTTTGACCTCAAGGCCCAGCGCCCGAGCAACCATTTCAGTCAAATCTTTCTGGCGCACCTTTGTCTTCATGGCACAGCTGGTGGCGCTAAACTGAGAGCCGCAGCCGGCGCAGTTGGTGACCAGATAATCGGCACCTGTCCCTTCCGCTTCCCTTACCCGTTTCATGCCGGCATGGGCTACTGTCGGCAGGGAATCAAAAGCAGATACAAGTCCGCAGCATAACCCCTTTTCCCTGTTGTTGGGCATCTCCACCAATTCTACCCCAGGCATAGCCTTAATGACGTTCCGCGGTTCCTCATAGTGGCCGAACCAGCGTCCCACGTGGCAGGAATCGTGATAGGTGACTTTACAATTCAAAGGTTCAGTAAACTTCACTTGGCCCTGGTTAACCAGTTCGCTCAGGAAATAAGTAACATGCCGGAAATTGATATTGCATGCCATCCCCAGCTGTTCCGCCACCACTGGATAGTTTTCGGAAAAGGTGGCATAGCAGCCGGGACAGGAAAATACCATGGTCTCGATGCCGGCTTCCTTAAACATCTCCAGGTTCTTTTTAACCAGCACAGTAAAGTCGTCCATATAACCGCCCAAGGCCAGGTACAGGCCGCAGCAGGTCTCACCATCGCCAAAGTGGACAAAGTCCACACCTATCTTGTTAAAAATCCGCGTAATGTTTTGGGGCATATTATCCATTACAATATTGGCCCAACAGCCGGCCCAATATGCAATTTTCCCTTTTTTAAGAGTCGGCACGTCAAGCCACTTATACTTCTCGCTCGCCGGCACCCCCCAGAAATTGCCGGTCTTTAGCACATTCTCCCGCACCGCAGCGAGCCCCGTGTTCTCCAAGCCATTGGCATGGAAACAAGGCCTCAGAGACATCCAGTTGTGAGCATTATGGGCCTGAATCTGGCACACCAAGTCACATTTTTTACAGGTGGTGCAGGCATATAGGGCATTTGACACTTCTTCGTCCAATGCAATGTTGCCTTTAATATACTGAGTCAGCAGGTAATATTTGCCTCGGGGGGAATTGCTCTCCCACGGCACGGCGTCAAAAACGGTGCAGGTATTCCGGCAGTAACCGCACAAAGCGCAGGCAAAGGTATCTTTGGTTATATGATCGTTTAGGGGTGAAGGGAAATCATCTCCCTGCACCTTAACCAGAAACTTGCCGACCAAGCTGATTAAGCCTTTTCCGGCATTGGCCACGGCCATGGCCTTACTCAGCGTTTTAACCGGTGAGTTTTTGTCCAGAATACCGGGGATGATTTTACCCGGATTTAGGATGCCCAGTGGATCTGCCTTCTGCTTGAACTCCCAGATTTGGTTGAGCAGCTTTTCACCCAGAACACTTTTGGCCTTGTCGGCAAAGTACAAGCCCAGGGTAAACACCCGGCCGCCCAGCTTTTCACCCATTTCCATAACGGTCAGGGAGTTGGCGTAGGCCATCGGAAACCCGGCTTTACGCTCGTCGGACAGCATAAAACCGAGGACAGCCATTTTATCATGGTGGATCATTGTACCTTCCAGGGCAAATTCACCTTTATATTTCTTCTCGACAGCGCCAACAAAGTTAGCCAACTGTTCCACAGGGATAATTACTTCAGTGGCTATCAACGTCGGCCCCAGCTTTTTAAACCGCATGGGGTAAAACCTTTCGTCCCACTCCTCCTTAGCTAAAGCCTCCCGCATAATCTCGCCGCGACAGGCGGCGGCCACCCCCTTAAGGGCGCTTTCGACAGCAGTTTTCCGCACTTTCGGATATACAAAGGTTAGAAAATACCTGTCTTCGGACAGTACGATATGCTGTGAAGCCCGCTGTTTCAATTTAATGTAAGCCGGGGTTGACATGCTAACCGACCAAAGGGGAACCTGGTTCTGTCTAATCACTTGCAGCGCTTCGGCGGCATCTTTTAGTTCGTCGAAAGCCATTAAAGTGACTACTTCTTCGTCAATTTCCTTTATTTTCAAAGTCACTGAGGTAATTATTCCGGTGATGCCACAGAGACCATTGACAAATTTTAGCTCATCCCCGGAAAATGTCCCGGCACTGCCATCAGGCATAACAACATCAACGGCATCGATGTTTTCACCGCAAAAACCGTATTCATAGCTGCCGTAGCCGCTCCCTCCCTGAGCCACCCAGCCGGCTACCGAAGCGGCAGGTGCGCTGGAAGGATACAGGCGAAGACCGTAACCCCGGTTTTTTAGGTAATCCTGCAGGTCTGCCCAAACCATACCGGGTTCAACAGTTACAGCAAGCCTCTTGGTATCTATCGCCATAATGCTGTTCATTCTCACAAAATCAAGGACAATCCCGCCCCTAGTCGGCAGCGCCCCGCCAAAACCGCTGGTACCGCTGCCCCTGGGAATCAAAGGCCATTTATATTTATTGGCCATCGTTATCACAGCCATCACTTCCTCTGCGGATACAGGCTGTGCTACTGCATCAGGCATATTATTGAACATTTTCATTACCTGGGAAGGCAGCACACCCATGTCATGGGAGTACACCAGTCGCTCTACCCTGTTGAACCGTACCCGCTCCTGGAAAAGGGACTCCAGTTCGGACTTAAACATTGCGGGTAACTCCTTGGTCATAAGAACTCCTCCTCAAATTTGTGATATAATACGCAAACAGAACGATTATTCGTTCGGTTTTATTATACCTTTACATGATGAGATTTGTAATGAACCCGGAAATTCATTTTAAGCACCAAAAAAGAACCAGACACATCTGGCTCTTTCGGACTATATACTTAGCAGGCTCAACATATATGCGGTTTAACGGGGGCCAGTAAGAAAACAACTATACCAAACATAACCGATACGCCAACCAACCCTCTGGTCAGAGCGAAAGAAACCAACTGAGTCCGATTGGTGATGCCAAGTTTTTCAAGGATGTTATGCACGTGATTTTTGACCGTATAAATGCTGATGACAAGCTTTTTGGCAATTTGATCATTAGTGCTACCCGCCGCCAGCAGTTTCAGGATTTCTTTTTCCCTGGGGGTAAGTAGGCTGTAAGCATTTTTATCTTCTATCCCGCCTTTTGCCGTATCAGATAATTTATTTACCATTTCAGGTATCAGATTATCCGCTATCACCGGCCCCCCTTGCCATACCTTTTCCAGGAATACCTGCAGCTCAGCCTCCGGCAGGTCTGTGGTAAAATAGCCGTCAGCCTTTAGGACCATAAGTTCGACAAGCCTTCCCTTGCTGTAACTGCTGCCGAAAATTATTGCCTTATCATGGCTGGACGAGGCCAGATTTATTATTTCACCGATTTCCGCATCCGGCAGTTCCGCATCAACAATATATATGCTGTGGCCGGTTATGCCGGAACTTAAGCCTATTTCCCCACCGGAACCATATTCCTTTACTTCCCCATACCTCAACCTTGATATTAACAAACAGGCCAAAGCACGGCGCAAAAGCGCCTGCCGGCTTACTATAACCAGCGCAGATTGATGCATAAGCCCACCCCCTATGTTTTTACGGACAGCCAGATGTTATTGGCAGTAGCCTCAATAAACTCGACCAAAGAGTGTTCGATGAACCCATCAAGCTTGAATTCAATCATTCTGATAATAATTCCCGAAATAGTGGCAGCAGCAAGAAAAGGGCTCATTGGCTTAACTTCCCCCTTTTTTGTCCCCCATTCAACAATTTCCGTGGTTCCCTTTAATCCTTCTTCCGAACATATGCTAAGACATCTGTCCAGTACTTCCTTGGGCCTAGCATAAAGCAAATACTGCACCATTACCGGATCTTCTTCCGTCCACCTGAACATCAGGCTGACATAGGCCCTGATTTTATCGTAAGTTGTTTTTTTAACCCTAACTTCTTCATTGTATTTCCGCAAAAAACGGTCAACAGCGGTTTTATGAATTTCCCTCGCCAAATCCTCCTTGCCGGCAAAGTAATGATAAACTGCTCCGGTGCTTACTCCGGCCTCTTTAACAATGTCAGGGACACTAGTATTGTGGTAACCCTTTTCCACAAAGAGTTTTTGAGCTGCCCGAAATATTTTTTCTTTAAGCCCTGTGCTTGTTGTTTTCATTATATCCACCTCGCATCATAACAGACCGAATGTTCTTTCTTTAAATATAACATAACTTTTTTCTTGCGGCAAGATTATTTTCGGCAAATCGAATAGGAGGGGGCGATTTGCTCCCTCCTATAACACCATCGTATACAATCCAGACCTTTCCGACAAGGTTTTTTAAAGCCTGTTTTTTTTCGCTGCTGCTGCCCTCTCAAATATTCCAAACTTGGCAATTATATAGGCAATTACGACCCCGTAAGTTAAATGCACGGCAATATTGACATATTGGTCCAAAGGTTTGTCCACCATAGGCACCCTCAGTATCCGGGCAATCATGCCGCATATCAAAAACCATGCCCCCATGCCGTAAATGAGCCCTTTTAGCAAAATATACTTTGGCTGCGTAAAGCTTATCAGATAAGTAAAAAAAACCCCCAGCAGACCGCCGCAGGCCAAATTTGCCAGCACCGCGATAACCTGGCCATGAAAGGTATTCACTACCGCCGCTGGGACAAACAAATGAGTAACCGCAAAAAGCAGTTTAAACGATACCCCGGGAATCATATTCACCAGCCAGTTAGCAATAACCATCACCCCTGCTCCGGTAATACCGGCCAATGAACCTAGCAAAAATTTATCCTTCAAAGCCCGTACCCCCTCAAAATAACTATGTGCATAATTATTATTACCCAACAAATGCAAAGAAACACCCTCAAATTATGGGTGTTTCTTTGCATTATAGAACGTTACATAAAAACCCTGCCGAGTGGCAAAATAATAAGAGATAACGATTATTCCAATCATTTAGCTGCTAAGGAGGTCAGAATATGCCGATCAAGCAAAAGAAAGAGTCACTGCATGCCGCACCGGACGCTGAAGGAGTACCCAATAAAGAGGCCAACAGGCGGCCCAGCAAATATGAAGCCAATAATTTCACCACTGCCGCTGACCGGAAAACCCCCTATATACCTGATGCGGATTTAATTGAAAAAGGAAATATCGAGGAATAATGCCCACAGCCGGGAATGCGGCGGACCGGGTTAAACAGGAATCACCGGTCCGGCGTCGTTCCGGTTTTCTTTTGCGGCCTGAACACCTTTATACATATAGAAGATGGCTATACCAAAGTATACCAAAAAGAACCCCGGCAGCATCGGCACTGCTACACTTTTTACCAAATCAAGCAAGAGCGGTAAAGTCAGAGCATGACAGGCGATATTCCAGGTATGGCCAAATCTGATATCGGCACCACTTCTCATGGCCAGACCAATTACCGCCAGTACCAGCAGGGTAATCATTTTAGATAATAAGCCGAAAATATAAAGTCCTACTATAATAATTGGAATGAATTTTTTCATCAACGGCAAAATTTTCAAAAGGGCATCCCTGCTGATTTCCATCCCTTTAAAGGCAGTAAAATTAATTGTATTCGTGCCCTGCTGTTCATCTTTGATAACGGCTTTGGTTTTTTCCACAAATACTCCATTATTATATTTATCCAGCGCCGCCGGGTTTAACTCTCCGGTGGTATCAATGATTAAAATAAAGTTATTATCACCCTTAATGATAAAAGGCATTTTTTCTTTAAATTCTAGTTCACCGTTAATAATGCGGAAATCAGGCACATTAGACTCCACTTCCTGCCCAAGTTTATCGATAAAACCCGTAATAACCGGTGTCAACTTGATGGCATAGCCAATAAAAACAAGGGTAAAAATCAAAAAAAAGTATTTTAGCGCCCGGCCGGTGGACTCCCTGGCAAAACCTCCGTATGCGGGAAAATTCGTTATACTGCTGACAACACTGCGAAAAAAACCCATGGTCTCTACTCCTTTCACATAATTATTTCCACTTTATTATTGTATTCGTGAAAATAGGAAAAGTTCCTGCCGCCAAGAAAAGCGGCTAAAATTTAACAGCAGACAAATACTAATAACAGCATTGACTCGGGGGTGATGATCATTAAAGGCAACAGTGGGCTGGACTTTGCCGTTGCTGCCGGAGAACTATTACTCCGCAACGGTGCCGAGACCTACCGTGTAGAAGACACTATCAAACGCATCTGCTACAAAGAAGGCTTTGAGGTGGCCGAAGTCTTTGTCTTTCCTACCGGTATTATCGTTAACGGAATTCATAATGATAACAGGCTGACCAGGATGAAACAGGTTACTGAAAGAGACATCAACCTGGCCGTAATATCCAAGGTTAATAATATGTCGCGCCGTTTTGCCGCAGGACAGTTAACTGTTGCCGAAGGATTGGCCGCACTCAGCAGTATGACGGGCAATGGTGGAGGCTTCAGTAAAATAGCCGTTTTAGGTGCCGGTTCGCTTGCCTCAGGAGCCGCCACTATTCTTCTCGGCGGTAGTTGGCAGGACTTCTTGCCGGCGCTGGTGGCAACTGCCCTGGTTCGACTGGCTATCGGGGTAACTACTATAAACCTGGCATACATCCTCCGGCTTTACCTGGCGGGAGCGCTGGCCGCCCTGATTGGCACCGTTTTTGTGCACACAGGTTTTGGCCTGCATGTAGATAAAATCATTATGGGAGCGGTATTGCCCCTGGTACCTGGGGTAGCCCTGACCAATGCCATCCGGGACTTCATCTCCGGCGATTTGATGTCCGGTACCATCAGGCTTGCCGAAGGGCTGCTGATAGCTGCTGCAATAGCCGGCGGCACCGGGGTCGGCCTGGGTATTTACCTGCATTATTTAAAAGGAGTTTTATGATGGCACTAAAAATGCTGCTTGCTTTTATCACTTCACTATTTACCGGGATAACGCTCCATATCCCGGTTCGCACCTGGCTGGCCGTCGGTGTTACCGGCACTTTAGGCTGGACCACTAACCACTTGGTTCTAAACTCCGGTTTGCCAGGCGTAGTTGCTGCTGCCGGAGGTGCCATGGTAGTTGGCCTGATGGCGGAATTATTAGCCCGGATGCAAAAAGAACCTGCCACAGTTTATATTGTTTCCGGCATAATTCCGTTGGTACCAGGCGCAATTGCCTATAATGCCATGCTGGGATTTCTGGAAAACCGTTATACCCGGGGGCTAGCCCTGGCTTTCGAGGCGTTTCTCATTGCCGCATACATCGCTGCCGGATTGGCCCTGATTTCTGTAGTGGTGAGCTACTTTTCCAATATCAGGCAGCGCCACGTCAAGTAAGTTCCTGCATTTTATCCCAGAGGACGGGCACCTTTTTAACTAAATTCACCGGCTTGCCACTATCATCTGCAAAGGCATGGGTAGTGGCACCAATAGCCAGTACCCGGTCGTCCTCAGACAAGACCCGGTATTGGAACTGGATCCTTACAGCCGTAAGTTTTTCAATTCTGGTCTGGATGGTCACCAGGTCGTCATATTTACATATTCTTTTGTAACTGCATTCGGCATGGGTCACCGGCAGGTACACGCCCTGCTCCTCCAGCCCCGTATATGGCAATCCGACGGCCCTGAATAATTCCGAACGTCCTACCTCGAACCAGACAAAATAATTGCCGTGATAGACGACCCCCATCTGGTCTGTTTCCTGATAACGGACACGAATGGTTGTACTATTGTGCATTGTCATCCCTCCTTCTACTCCTCAAACCAGCGCTTATAGTTAGCTTCTGTCGGCGCGACCGGACAGCATCGTTTCCGCCACATAAAAAAACGGGCGGCTGCCCGTAAATTTATAGTTATTTATATTCTATTCACGACTAGTTTTTTCCTGCTATTATTTTAAATATTTGGCTTTAAACTGCCAGTAATTCCAACGATTAAAAAAATCCTCAGCGGCACTGACGCCGGTGGCAAAAAGCGCCCGGGCTTTGGCCGGCGTAATGCCAAAATCAGTTGTAGCAATGCCCAGGGTAGGAATCGCTACAGTCCGGGCAAAATTGCTTTCTTTGATGTAACGGTTATCATGAGCTTCCAGCATCGTGGCAAACAAGGCGGTTAAAAGCCCTATCGGCCCGTTAATTTTATTTGCACATGCTGCCCCTGGTTCAGTAAGTTTAAACCCAAAGGTTGGTCCGGGATTCGGACTCTTATCAAACAACCAGACCGGGAAATTGCTTAAAATCCCCCCATCTACTATATAACTGGTCAGGTTATTTCCCCTTGCATCCTTATAACGTAGCCGGACGGGTTCAAAAAAGAAGGGGATACTGATACTCATGCGAACTGCCCGGGCAACGTCCAGGTCATCAGGATTTATGCCATAATCCGCTATATCCTGAGGCAAAACCAGCATCCTGCCGAGGGTGATGTCTGATGCTATCAGTCGCAGCTTGTAACGGTAATGGTTATGACACCTTACTTTCACCGCCAAATCGCGAAATGTCCTTACACCTTTGGCCGCCAGCTTTTCGCGGATCCAGCTTTCGAGATAGTCGCCCCGGTACAGACCCATTTCAAAAATAATGCTAATAAGCGGGCCGACTAACGGCAGCCGGTGAAAAATTCTGCCATCCGTACATTTACTGTAGTCTATTGAAAAAACCAGGTCTTTGATTTCCTCGGCGCTGTAACCGGCCGCCACCAAAGCGGCAATCATGGCACCGGCCGAAGTTCCCGCCAAATACACCCATTCATATTGTTTTTCCGCCACCGTAAGCGCTCCGGCAATGCCAATGCCTTTTACGCCGCCGCCTTCAAAAACGGCGTTGGCTTTAATCCGTTTACCCACTGCCACCCTCCTCCGTATATTGCCTTTTTATATTTTTATGTGCAATTTGGAGGTAAGGTGTAATTTCTTTTAAATTATTCTCTGACCCTGGTCTCTTTAAGGCGAATCAGATAATCAATATGCCTGATGAATGTCTCTTCATCACATGGCTGTAATTCCGGTAGCGCCGACCGGACAAGTTCGGTCAAAGCGGCCTTATCTTGCTTTGACATGTTTGATTTATCAATTTTTTCTATCAGCGAAAGGTACATTTCATCCGGCGGCTGAGGGTCATTGCCCTTTTGCCCCCCCAAAGCATGTTGATACAGACTTTTATAATTGGCCTTAATGCCTGTGTGTCCCAGTAACGGTATGTTTTTCATAGATACCACCGCCATTTGTAAAGGTTTCTGAAAACAATTACTTCGGTTATTATATCGTAATATTTTAATAATTCTTTAACATTTTTCCTAATCAAGGTATTCCTCATCCCGGCCAAGGCCCCGTTAACGCAGTCCGCGGTACCGCCGGTGGATCGTATGGATTTTAATTAAATCAGGAATATTATACGATAAGGTGAGTTTATTGTGAAAGGAGTATTGTCTTGGACAATCTGACTCACGCCCTAACCGGCGCAGGACTAGTAGCCATTGCCCACGGCACGGCAGCCGTAAGCGGCGATCCCCAGTTGGCGCAGGCAGTTTTCTGGGGAGTAATGATTGCCTCGCAGGCCCCTGACCTGGACATAGTCCTGCGGTTAAAGGGTAACTCGGTATATTTAAAACACCACCGGGGTTTTTCCCATTCCATACTGGCCCAGGTGCTGCTTGCCACCATTGCGGCCCTTGCGGTAATTCTATTTTTCCCTGGGGTGCCCTGGCTGACTGTCTGGCAGTGGTCGTATTTGGCTATTCTGCTGCACGTTGGCCTGGATATGCTGACCTCTTACGGCACCAAAGCATTCTGGCCTTTATCCGGCAAAATGTATGCGCTGGATATTTTATTTATTATGGACCTTTTCATTATTATAATTTTCGGTACCGGCATCATTATTGGGTTCACGGGCAATACCGGTCCGCTAGCCATTTTCCGTGTGGTCTGGGGACTCACCGCTACCTACCTGGTGCTGCGCACGCTGGTCAGATACCGGCTGAAAAACGCATTACAGGCCAAATTCGAAAATGCCCGGGCATTAAGTATTATACCCACCCTGCACCTGCTGAACTGGAACTTTGTGGCCGAAACCGACGACATTTTTTTGGCCGGTATAGTGTCCTGGCCGGATAAAGTGGAAGTAGAAAAAACATTTCCCAAAGTGCCGCAAGACCAGGTGATTGCCGCCGCCTGGGAAGCCCCGGGGGCCAGGGTATTCGTTGAGTTCGCCCGGCATATGTGGGTGGCCAGAGAAGAAACGACCACAGGTTACAAAGTACATTTCAGTGATTTAAGGTTTTTGTTCGGTGATAAGGTGCCCTTTACAGCTACAGTTTTTCTGGATCGTGACTTACAGGTAGTGGATGAACGTTTTGGTTGGGTGCGGGGTATCCGTCACCCAGTTCAGACTTCATAACTATTTTCCCAGGTGCTTGTCAAAAAAAGCCGTGACCCGCTTGATATATTCCTTTGACTGCACCTGATAGCTTTTCACATGATCTGCGCCGGCCACCAGCCAGATTTCCTTTTCCAAACCCGGCGCCGCCTGATATAACTGCTCACTGTTTTTATGTGGAGTCGCGGTATCGGCCTTGCCGTGAATGAAAAAAACGGGTGCCGAAACCTTCTTTATAGCTTTGACCGGACTTACCTCGGCCGGGTCGGTACCCGTTACCGGTGGAATCAAACTTAGAATCAGCGGTGTAAAAGGAAAAGCCGGCAATTCGGACCAAACCGGCAAATTTTCTTTAAGGTATGCAGTCAGGTCGGCAAAAGCCCCGTCAGCAACTACAGCCTCTGCTGCCTTCGTCTCGCCGGCAGCCAATATGGTAGCAGCACCCCCCATGGAATAGCCCAGCAAGCCAATATGTTTCCCCTGTATACCGCGGGACTTAACATAATCTATAGCGCCTAAAACATCCCTTTTTTCAAATTGACCCACAGATGTCAGTTCCCCCTGGGACTCACCGGAATTTCTCAGGTCAAAAAGCAGGATATTATATCCTTTTCGAACCAGTTCCCGGGCTACAGGCAGGGCCGGCACGTTCTCCTGCAGGCGGTTGTTTCTATAGCCATGCACAAAAATGATGGTCTTCTGGCTCTCCGCAGCCGGCAAAAACCATCCTTTTAACTGCAATTTATCTACCCGGCTAACAAAAGATACATCTTCTATCTTTAATCCCTGCACCATAGCCGGCATGATTACCTTCTTTTTTGCCGGATGAGTAAGGGCCCACCCCACTTTGGCGGCTATTCCGATAAGCACCAATAATACCAAAACCGGCACCGCGACCAGGAATATCCGGCCCCACGGTTTCCTTTTCGGGTACATTCCGCTACGCGGTTGCCCCTTCAACATAATACTAACCTCCCTCGCAGCTGTTTAATTCAGTTATCGCCAGTCGGACATTTTCCATATGCATTTTGACCATCATCCCGGTAATACGTTCATTTTCATAATCCATTTCCTTCATTACTTCCAGGATTTCTTTTTCCTGCAATCCCTGTACCAGACAGTCCCGCACCCGGGCCGCTAATTCAGTAACATACTGCATATCCCGGTCAATCCGGAGCAGTATTTCCAATTTATTTTCAGCAGGGCCGCCATGACCCGGCACCATAAATTCCAGCTCATATATTTCCGTTAGCCGGGATGCCAATTGCAGTGTGCCCAGGTAATCGGCACAATTATGGTATATAAATGGAAACTCCAGATCTGACAGGTAATCACCGGCAATTAATGTCTTTTTGTCCGGACTGACAATAAAAATGGACTCCTCGGTATGCCCAGGGGCGGAAAAAAACAAAAGCTTATCTTCCTTTAATGGCAAGGAAAACTCATCATTAAATGTAATATCCGCTTCAGGAAATTCAAATGGCACCTGCCGCCGGATATAGTATGTATCATCAATTTCATTAAGCTGCTCCAACTGTGCCTCCCGGTCACTATGCAAGATTTTTTCATGTGCAATTTTGCGGGCATCCCGAAAAAACTGATGACCGACAATATGATCAAAATCCGCATGGGTAAAAACCAAATACTTGCTAAAACTCCGCTTGCGGGAGGCGAAATCGGCAATTACCTGGATTTCCGACGGAAAGTAAGCCGGGTCCACCGTCACATTAGCTGCTTCATTTAGTATAACTGTGCTGTTAGTCTGCCAGATACTGCTTTGAAACACAAATATATCTTTTGTCAGCCTGTAGGGCACTGCAATCACCGCCATTTTTAACATGTAACTTATATTATTCGGGGAGGAAGGAGTTTATCCTCCCCGCCCGCACCCGAAAATTTCAAAGGTGGCCAATGGCTTAGAAAATAAACCATTGGCCACCTTTATAGCTTAACCTATTAACCGCCGGTACTCTTCCGCAAGTCGGAAAAAGTCGGCCCGTTGCCTTACATCAAGCGCTCTGTCAATGAGCCGCAGCAACTCTTTAAGCTGTTTTTCCCGGGCACTGAAGTTTTCCTCCAACCGGCTTACAAAATCCCATATTTCTCCTTCCCGACCAGCGGCAGTGCCATAATCGCCTTGTCGTTCTTTGCAATGATAGCATACCACTTCTTTGTTAAAGGCCAGCCGGATAAAAATCTCATCCGGCGGAAAAGCCCTCAGGTGAGCCAAAAAATCCTGCACATATTCAAAATAGGTATTACTTAAACGCAGCAAATAAGAAACCGTATCCGCATCTGTAGCCGATATCAGCACCGCATCCGGCAAATAGCGAATATCTTCAACTATTGTTACCCTGTCAAGCAGCTGCTCATTTTCCAAAATATATTGCAAAATAGCGGCAGTTTCCGGACTTTTCAGGTGATGACGGTTCAGGAACCACTGAATAAATTCCTTTTTTCGGTTATTTTGTTTTATCCTATCCATAAATTATCACCATCTTCATGCATTTCCTATACTAGTTTGACAGGCAAGCCGGTTTCTCCTGTCGTTTTCGCATGGTAATTTATGGTTTTGGGTTTCGCTAATTAAAAAACCGGGTCTAAGCCCGGTAATAATTGTCTTTGTGTTCTCGAATACTATCATAAAACACCTGTTTATCACGATACATTGCCTCATCGGCATCCTTAAGCAATGTCTCCAACTGTTTTTCATTACAGGCCGTGGCATAACCAATACTCAAACTCAAATATAAATCACCTTTACCCTGAAAACTATTCCACCTATCTACTTTACCCCGAATCCGATCAACCACTAATTTGGCCGCCCGGGCGTTATTGCCCGGCAGCAACAGGATCATCTCATCCCCACCATAACGGAAGACCAGTTCCTCTTTCCGCACACTCTCTTTAATCAGCGCTGCTGCCTCTTTGATAATATAATCGCCGGTCTCATGACCAAAGTGGTCATTGATGTGTTTAAGACGGTTGGCATCTACCATCAGGAGACTTAACTTACCGCCGCTAAGTTTAACCCGTTCTTTTTCGATACCAAAAACATGGTCAAAATACTGCCGGTTATAAAGCCCTGTCAATGTATCAACAGTAGCCTGACGTTTAGTTTTCTCATAAAGCCAGGCGTTCTTGACCGCCGTACCCGTAAGGTTGGCTAAGGCCTCGAGCATTTCTTTCTGATCTTTTTTAAATATTTGACCACTGTAGTTTTCCACGTACCAGAGTCCGGAAATCTCATTGTTTACCCGCACCGGCACCGTCAGCAAAGTCTCCTGATTATTATTCCGGTTGCTGTTCCGGCTAATTTCCATCAGCCTGTCCGCAGTGCAATTGTAGCAGGTTTCATGTGCCGGCTCGCCAGTCGTTTTATCCACCAGCAATATACCGCCGCCGTCAAAACCGATTACCGGCTGAGCCAATTGGACGATATTTTCCAGCACGTGTGCAACATCCAAGCTGGAATTTACAATCTGTACCGCTTCGAAAAGCACGGTCAATTCCTGCAGTGATTGCTCCAATGCTCTGGATAAAACCTCCCTTTCCGTGATATCTTTGCTGGCAATAATAATACCTTTGTATTCATTTTGCATATACACAGAATTGTAATAATTCTCCAGGTAGCAATTGCCCCGTTCAATAATCCGGTGCCAGCCCCCACAGTTCCCGGTTTTTAATTTTTCCAGTTTATTCATCACCTGGTTATGTATAGCTGTCTGGTGGCAGTCCAAAACCGAACTGCCGAAAAGGCCTTTTTCCCGGTAACCGAAAAGCCTTTCAGCGTAACTGTTGCAATAGGCAATTTCGCCTTTTTCGTTAAGAAAAGTCAGGCCAATATTCATCTTATCCAAAAGCTGAATTAAAAAATCTTCTGTTAACATAATCATTCTTCCCCTTGCTTTACCCCGTGCAATAATAATACCAGATGTAAAATTAAGGCACAACACTTTCGACAATATTTAATGTTTTTATATTTTTTTCCCTTAACAAAAAAAGAGGCCTAGGCCTCATTTCAGATTCACCGGTCGTCTTTCACCATTTGCCACTCTTTGTAAATGCTGCAAGTAAATCCGCAGCATTACGCCAGAGAATCTTTTCTTTTTCCGCTGCTGTCAGCGGCAGCAAGGCAAAACGCTGTAACTCCTCCAGGTGAGAGGTGACCGGAAAATCACTGCCAAATAAAACCCGGTCCACACCGTGTGCCCGGATAAGGCCGGCAACGGTCTCAGGCGGGAGCACCCAGGTACAACTGGAAGTATCCACGTATATGTCCCGCCCCAGCACATATCGCCGGGCATCATCCCAGTTGGCCCAGCCTCCCAGGTGCGCGGCAATTACTTTAATACCGGGAAAAGCGTCCAAGACCCGGGCCAAGCGCCACGGTGCTGAATAGTCTGAATGCTGGTCCCCCATATGCATCATTATCAGAAACCTGTCTCCAATAGCTTCATAAATCGGCCACATCCGGGGATCGTCCACAGGAAAGCCCTGAAATTCAAAATGCAGCTTAATCCCGGTCAGGCCCAAATCCCGCATGCGATCCAGTTCCTGTGCAAATTCCGGATAATCAGGATGTAAGCTGCCAAAACCGATAATCCGTTCCGAACAGATACTTGCTATCCAATCATTGGTGGCCTGCACCTGACCAGCGTTGGTAGCAGCAGCAAGAACTACAATTGTGTCCACACCGGCCGCGTCGGCGCTGGCTAGCATATCGTTTATTTCACCCCGGTGAGGAATCTGTATTTTATAATGAGCAGCCAGTTGTTCCACTGCCTTGCCGGAGATTTTTTCCGGAAAAACATGAGCATGAAAATCGATAACGCCCATTTGCATCACCTCGTCTGTATGAACTCTCTCTATGAACGCTTTCTATGTAGTTAACATATATTTGTAATATAGACACATAAGGAGGGTTGAATTATGCCTCATTTAGGTCAATTTGGTTTCTTCGGGGGTTTTACCCCAGGTTTTGGTTTCATTGGTGTCGGCCGCCGGACTGTTTTCCTGGCCCGATTTCATGCCCGTCAAGCCGAGTCTGCCGCCGCTGCGGCCGCTGCCGCCGCTGCTGGTGGAAATGCTGCCGCCGCCTCCGCGGCTGCTGCCAGCGCATCCTTCCACGCCCGTCAATCGTCTGCCGCTGCTGCGGCGGCTGCTGCCAGTGGTGGGGGCGCTGCTGCTGCCGCTGCCGCTGCCGCCGCTGCTGCCGGTAGCGCCGCGGCAGCTGCCGCTGCCGCCGCAGCTGCCGCTTCCACAGGTTTTTAATCAACGCATTGAAAGAAGCTGCCGCTTTTAAACGGCAGCTTCTTTTTGTCACTTCATTGAAACAATATATACCCCGACAATAATAACAGCTACGCCAAGCCATCTAGTGACCGGAATCACTTCTTTAAATATTAGCCAGGCAGCAAGCATCCCCAGCACATATGCCGTACTCTGCAAAGGATACGCGTAACTAAGATCGGCTTTGCTCAGGATTACAAACCACAATCCGGTGGCAATAATAAAAAGAATAAGTCCGGCAATAATCAGCGGTGAAAACAAGACTTTGAACATATTAGCCAGCGAAATACCGCCGGCTTGATTAAGGCCGATTTTCCATAACACCTGGCCTACCGTCAGTAAAAAAACGTTCAGCAAAATCAAGGGGAGTGTCTTCAATTGACCTTCCCCCCGTCTACTTTTTTGCGGATATCACCCAGTTCTTTATGCAAAATGCCCACCTCTTGCGCCAATCTGGTGTTCTGGCTGCTCAGTCGGGAAATGATAATGGAATAATGCATAATCAGGGCAAAGGAAAACAGGATCCCGGCAATAAACAAAAGTGATGGGGCATAGGCAATATGCAGCAGTCGGGCCAGGTATTCCAACAGTTCCCGCCAAAGGGCCAGTACCAGCATAATGAAACCGGTAAACAACCAAAGCAGCGAGTACTGTTCTTTAAGCCGTTTTCGCCGAACCAACTCCAGTGCCATCAATAAAAACAACGCCGCAAAGAGGGCCGAAAAAGTAAAGATATCAAACCTCAAGGCTCAAGCCTCCTTTTATTGTGCACCCTGATTAGGTTCATAAAAATGGCCAGCAAAACTTTGACCATATAGTAAACAGAACGCAAAGGGGTAATGGAGGACTCGCCATAGGTCCTTGCAGCCATCGTTACAGGAATTTCTTTTATCCGGAACCCGGCTTTTTTCAGCAAGATCAAGGCCTCAACTTCCGGGTAATCGGCAGGGTAATTATCAGCAAAATAGGCAATTACTTTTTTGTTTACAGCCCGGTAGCCGCTGGTAGTATCTTTGATTGGCTGGCCGTTGATCATGGAAACCACACTGGAAAAAACCATCATCCCCATCCGCCGGGCTAACGGCGCTCTATAAGCTGACTTTTCTACGTATCGCGAACCCAGCACCATGTCGGCTTCACCTTTTGCCACCGGAGCTATAATCCGTCCCAGGTCACCCGGGTCATGCTGACCGTCGGCATCTACCTGCACCGCTACATCATAATCATTTTTGCTGGCATAAAGATATCCGGTCTGAACCGCGCCGCCGATACCCAAATTAAAAGGCAGATCCACTACAATAGCCCCGGCCTCACGGGCCACCAGGGATGTGTTATCAGCAGAGCCGTCATTAACCACTAACACATCTATACCGGTATTTTGTCTAATTTTATGAATAACACCGGACACACTTTTTTCTTCATTATATGCCGGTATAATCACAAGCGCTCTCATTGTGCACCACCCTTATATAAAACAGGCTTGACAAATATATACTATTATACCATGTGAGCGCCAGATTACAAAACTTTTGTAGCCTAGATGTTTTATTACTGTTCTTATTCCTTCTTTTTTTCCTGGTTGTCAGTCCGGTCCCGGGGCACCGAAGTCAGGGTGAAGCCTAATACCAGCAAAAATATTAATGTAACAAAAAAAGCACTCAGCATAACATTCATCCTAACTTATATGCCGCAGGGCACCCGAACCACAGTTACGGCAGCCGTTTATAATATTCACGGGCGTGGCTACACAGCGGACATATCGCCGGCGGCTCGGTGCCTTCATGTATATAGCCACACTCCCGGCACTGCCAGGCTACTTGCTCTCTGTCTTGCAGCAGCGTCCCGGTTTCCAACGCAGTCAGCAGCTCCTGGAAACGTTTGGCGTGATATGCTTCTACTTTGGCTACTTCTTCAAAGAAGTGCGCCGCCTCTGCCTGACCTTCCTCTCTTGCTGTTTTGGCAAAAGACGGGTACATATCCGCAAACTCAAAAGTCTCTCCGGCAATAGCCGCCTGCAAATTTTGTTTGCTGTCACCAATACCTTGCAAAAGCTTAAAAATAATTTCCGCATGTTCTTTTTCATTTCTTGCTGCCTCTTCAAAAATCTCGGCAATCTCCAGCCAGCCTGCTTTTTTTGCCACTGAAGCAAAAAAAGTATATTTGTTCCGGGCCTGGCTTTCACCGGCAAAAGCAGCCTTTAAATTAGCAATGGTTTTATCCGCCATAGTTTTTGCCACCTCTTTTATATCTATTTTGTTTGCCTGAAATAAGCATAGGTCATAGGTTCCCTGTCTTCCCGCACCTCACCGCCCACCACTTCAGCCACAAAAAGGGTATGCGTACCGATATCAACACTGCGCTGCCGGTTGATGCGGCATTCCAGATAAGCTATGGCGCCTTCCACCAGAGGCGCTCCGGTTGTACCGAGGGTATACGGAATACCGGCAAACTTGTCCAGTTCCCGCCCGGATTTATAACCAAACCGCCGAACCAGGTCATGGCCGTCCTGCCCCAGGATGCTGATGCCAATGATTCCGCTGTGCATGATATAATCATGGGTGAGGTTGGCTTTGTTAATCCCCGTAACCACCTGCACCGGTTCACCGGTAACCTGGATGACGGTATTGCAAGCCTGACCGTTTAGCTTGCCGTCTTTAACCGAGCTGACTATGAACAAACCGTAAGTTAGTTTAAAAATTGCCGTATTAGCCTGACCTTGCGAAGCAGCGGCTTTTTCCGCCACAGTTGTCGAATTCACTTTAGGATTTGCTGCGGGTGCAGCTTCCACTACCAGTTCAAAGTCCTCCGGCCCTACCCCGCAAACCGGGCAAACTTCCGGCGGGGTTGCACCCTCTTCAATATAGCCACAAACAGTACAGCGCCATTTTTTCATGACCATTCCTCCTTCAGGGTTAATATGCCCGTTTTACTTCCGGCGCAAACAAATACCCCGCACCCCAAATGGTCCTGATTAATTGATGCCTGAATTTATCAGGATTCAATTTTTTGCGTAACCGGGTCATATGGACAGCCACTTTTTCGATGTCGGTTCCGTCTTCATGCCAGATTTCTTTTAATAGTTGCTCCCTAGAAATGATTTTATGCGGATTTTTGGCCAGTATGTAAAATAGGTCAAACTCCTTAAATGTTAACTTAATTATGCGGTTCCCAAAAGCGACAGTACGTTTCATTCTGTTGACACTAATACCCGGTAGCAAGATTTCTTCTGTTGTTTCCAGCACTACTGCCAATTACTAACACCTCCTGTAAAAAGTATAACCCTGATGACTTACAAAACAATTACGCAAATATTACAATTTCATTAAATCAACCCGCTCTCTGTTTCAAACTTATAGCCGATTCCCCAAACTGTTTTCACAAAATCCGGTTTGCCGGGGTCTTTTTCAATCTTTTCCCGTAACCTCCTGATATGCACCGTAACAGTATTCTCATCCCCCCAAAAACTAATATCCCAAATTTGCTCCAGCAACTGCGCCCGGGAAAACACCTGATTGGGATGGGCCGCCAGCAGCCAGAGCAATTCAAACTCCTTGGCGGTAAGCTCGGCTATGGTGTCATAAGCTTTAACTATCCTGCTTTTCCGGTTTATTTGCAATCCGGGTAAACAAATTATATCTTTGGCTTGCTGCCCCTCCGGCGTAAAACTACTGCGCCGCAGTATCGCCTTCACCCGGAAAACCAGTTCCGCCGGGCTAAATGGCTTAGTCTGATAATCATCCACACCCAGGGTGAAGCCCATAATTTTATCAACTTCTTCATCGCGGGCAGACAGGATAATGATGGGTACCTCCTGTCTGCCCTTTATTATCCGGCAGACCTCAAAACCATTCAGTTTAGGCAGCATCAGATCCAAGACAATTAAATCCGGGTTAATTCGCTCCGCCATATCCAATGCCTGTTCACCGTCCGTGGCCGTAAAAATCTGATAGCCTTCCCGGCGCAGGGAATGTTCCAACACCTTCAAGATTTTAGGTTCATCATCCACTACCAGAATTTTAGCCAATTAACCCACCTCCGACCTAGCATCTGTTTTTAACGTAAAAATGAACCTGGATCCCTGACCCGGTTTGCTTTCCACCCAAATCCGGCCGCCGTGCAATTCGACCAAATGTTTTACCAGGGTCAGGCCCAAACCGGTGCCGTGGTGCAGTCGCGCGGCAGAACCGTCCACCTGGCGGAACTTTTCAAATATCATGGCCTGATCCTCCGGCCGGATACCGATACCGTTATCCTCAACCACCCAGAGTAATTCTTTATGTTCCGGTAAATAATGTATTTTCAAACAGATTTGTCCTCCGTCCGGAGTAAATTTATAAGCATTGCCAATCAGATTGTTCAGGATTTTGGTTGTTTTCTGCTCATCAATCCAGACTTCAGGTATATTCTCACTTATCTCAAAGGTAAACTGCTGCTTTTTCTGCTTTAAGACCGGCGTTAGTTTTCTGACCCTGCGTTCCAGCAGATCATAAAGATTAACCGGTACCGGCTGTAATTGCATTTTATCGGACTCTATTTTAGACAGGTCCAGCAGATTATTTATATCGTTCAGCAAGTGCAGGCTGCTGTCATAGATCTCGTCCAGATAGTCCCGCTGGGTCTCATTTAAAGGCCCGGTTTCCTCGTCCAGCATTAATTCCGTAAAAGCAAGGATGGCGGTAAGCGGGGTGCGCAGCTCGTGATTGGTATTGGCCAAAAACTCCGACTTCAACCGGTCTGCTTTGGCCAACCGTTCATTGATTTCCGCCAGCAGACGCTGCTGGTCTTTTAGGGTACGGTTGGTTTCATATAACCTGACTACCGAGGAAACAAAGAGGCCCCTTAAAATGCAGGCATAGGCCCCAATTTTATATATATGTCCTATAAGGTTATACGTATCATAGGCGCTGGAATAGAGGGTAAAGGCGAGTTCTGCAAAAATCCCGCATATCAGGGCGGCCTGCAGGTAATATCTTTCCGAGCTGTCATCCCGCTGTCGCAGCAGAATTCCGAGGGAAACTGTCTTTAATAAAATCACCACATACTCAAGCCCGATTTTCAGCGGGGTTTGACCTATACCGGGAATAAACATCGGCGGCCATTTATTACTGTAATAAGCTACCATTACCAACACCAGCGAGGTAATTACCGAAGTCATCAATAACAATGGCACAGACCCCAATGAACCCTTGGTACGCCTGGCCGAAATGAAAACAGCAGCCAACAGGCCTACCCCTTCAATAAGCCGGGCGGTAACCCAATAGGTAGAGGCTTTATTGACTGAATTAGCGGTTAGAAATACCGGCATCCCGTTATAAGACAATGTATGCGCAAAATCCAGCACGCCAACCGCGAAAAAGGTCATACATATCACCAGTTCCCTGGGATTGGCTGTCTGCTGATAATTATACCGGGCTACAATAAAAACCGCCAGGCTCACCACTATACTTAGGAATTCAAGCACAGTATGGATAGTAAGATAAATAGGGGTAGAAATCTGAATATATAACACCGGCCAAAGCTTTACCAATAACAACCCGGTTGCTAACACTATTAACAACATATAAAGGTAACGACGTT
>CAZWUW010000004.1:0-36693 GCA_964636895.1 uncultured Eubacteriales bacterium | reverse complement strand
TTGTTCGGATTTTTCCCCCGCAGCCGGGTAATTCATTTAATCCACCCTTTTTGATAATAATTTCTAATAATAATTCATCATAAAAGGGCGTTTTCCTCCCGAAAAAGATTTACGGTCAAAAAAAGCAGGATTCCTCCTGCGTTTTTCATTTAAAAGCATTAATTAAATTACCACAAAACAGTTTTCGGCTCGCCGTTAAATGGTATAATAACAGTGGTCATAATAAAGACTACTTTAACAGCCAGAAAAGAGGAGGTAAAATAGGCGATGAAACAGTTGGTCAAGTACTTTCTTAACGGTTTACTTTTCCTTATCCCGGTGTCCCTGACTATTTATGTGTTTTACAGTATTTTTATGTTTGCCGACGGTATTCTCGGGCGGCTGCTGCCTACCAGAATGCCCGGTGTGGGACTGCTGCTCACAGTTCTTCTGGTAACCCTGTTCGGATTTCTGACCACCAACTTTATGACCAAACGCTTTTTCCACTACATAGATGCCGTATTCAACCGGCTGCCGCTGGTCAAACTGGTTTATTCCACAGTAAAAGATGTCATCGGCGCTTTTGTCGGGGACAAAAAAAGTTTTGATAAACCGGTGCTGGTCACGGTAGTAACCGGCAGTGACATCAAAGCCGCCGGCTTTATCACCAGAGAAACCCTGGATAAATTCAACCTGATTGATCATGTGGCTGTTTATTTTCCCCAGTCGTATAATTTCGCCGGCAGTGTGCTGCTGGTGCCCAAAACTCAGGTAACCGTGCTGGAAACCGACAGTGCCGAGTTAATGACTTTTATCGTCTCCGCCGGAATTACCGGGAAGTAGCCGCTATTTTTATTTCGGTAATTTTATTCTTTTCAGCTTTTATAAAAAAAACTTCTTTTTCAGACATAATATATTTATAGGCTGCCAGACCGCCTTGCTCCGATACCGGACGGCCATAAAGCCGATACGCTTTTGCCAACGCATCCCCGACTTGCAGACCGCGGGTAGTGGCTATCCCGGAAGATTTAACACTGATCGCAAAAGCACCCGTCTTTTTACCCCATTCCACGGTCAAGCTGTCTGATTCAAAGGTGCGGACATTCTGTCCGATTTCCTGATCATAAGATTTATGAACCTTGACTGCCTGGCCGACCACTTCCTCCACCTGCCGGCGGTTAGCGCCTATTTTCAACCCGGCCAGTGTCAGGTCGGCCTCCTGAATCTCCAGCACCTGTCCGGTAATGGCATCAACCTGGAACAATATATCCCGGTCTAGCGTTTCCCGTTTCCCGGCAGCCATGGCAATCACCCAAACCGGGCTGGTAGCGGTAGGAGCTGTCTGCGCCTGGAAAGAAAAAGCCGTGCCTTTGGTGCCGGCCACCTTTTCCCGGACTAGCGGTACGTTTTTAACAGCAGTTACAGCCTCACCTTCGGAAATGAACTGCGGCGGTGCCACTTCAGGCTCGCCGGGCGCATCCGGTGCACCTTTTTCCGGCGGGGCGGACTGCTGTTTTTGGTTGTTTTTCAGCTTATCCAGGTATTTATTTAAGTTTGTTAGTTTAACGGCCGGTATTATCCTGTCTAGAACCATATCCGAATAATAGCCGGAAGTAAACCCTGTAACGGCAACCAGTATTACGATCAACAGCCCCAGCAGGAAGCGTTTGAACAACATGGATCTCCCCTTTACAACATATGGACTATTTTCAATTCCACATGCGGGGCCGAAATTCCTCCCACCGGCTGAAAATCATATCCGGCGCGGTCGGAAATATCCATACAGCAGACCGCCCAGCAGCAGTAAGCCGGCATAACCTACACTGGGATAAAGCACCCTCACCAGCGTGGTAAATCCTAACTGACTGGCCAAAATCGCCGCTAAACCGGTGCCGATAATGTACAGCCGGGCTTTGCCGGTCTCCACATCAGTTAATCGGGCCACAAAACCAAAAAGGTTGCCAACTGCTGTGGTATATATTTCAGCAAAAAGCACCAGGCTGTATACATATTGTATGGCGGGGGCGAAACGTCCGGCAATATAGAGCATGGGAATTTCGTACCGGGCCGCTTGCGGCAGGTTGGCCAGCAGCGCCAGGAAAATAGCCAGCGCCCCGATACCGAGACCGATGCCGCCAAGAACGGCACCCCGTTTCAATGTATCCTGGGCCTCTACCCTGGCCCCCATAGGTGCCAGTACAGCTACTGACATGACAATATTATAAGAAACATAAACCACTGCCGATAACGGCCAAAAAGGAACAGCTGCCTTACCGGGCAGTGTTGCCGCGGCAGAGAGGTGCAATGGCGTGGTGAACAAAGTCCAGACAGTGATACCCAATACCACTGCCAGGAGCAGCGGAACTACCAGACTGATGGCGGTAACCACCCCGCCAAGCCCCATCATCACGGTCAACACCGCAGCCAAAACCATAACAGCGTTACCTACAATTAACGGCAAGCCAAACTGCTCGGCAAAAATCGCTCCAGCCCCGGCGGCCATAGCTGTCAGCGCCCCGAAGAGAAAAAAAGTAATCACATAATCCACCGCCGTCCCCACCCACTTGCCGCCGGCGTGCCGGATTACCAGCAGGTGCGAGGAGGCATTTAACTGCCGGCCGAGGTCCAGAATCAGCCATCCGAAAAAGATAAACAGCATGGTGGTGATGATTAAGGCCCAAACCCCATTCAGGCCAAAATAACCAAAAAACTGCAGCACTTCCTGGCCGGAAGCAAAACCGGCCCCGACCACAGTGCCGATATAAGTAGCGGCTACCTGAAAAACAGTGATTCCGGATTTGCTTGCTGTAAAACTCAATGCCGTCACCTCCACAAATGTAGTTTGTGCAGGTAACGGCATTTTATGATTATTCACAAAGCAAATAACCTTATCAGATTTTTTTATCTTTTCTAAATACCAGGCCTTCCGCTACTGCCACCAGGTCACCGGTTTCATCTTCCACCACAATGCGATACAGGCCGGTCCGGTTGGTGAGCTTGTCCTCAGTGGCTGTAGCAGTCAGCACAGCTCCTAGGGTTGTAGCCTTAACATAACTGATGTTCATATTCAGCGCTACCGCCACCTGACCATGTGAATTGGCCGCAGCGGCAAAAGCCAGGTCAGCCAGACCAAAAACCGCGGCTCCGTGGGTAATGTTCACGGCGTTTAAATGATTTGCTGCCACCTTCATACCAGCTCTGGCAAAACCCGGCTTTATTTGCAAAACCTCAATCCCATTATGCCGGGCGTAAGTATCACCCACTGTGATTTTTTCTAAGACTGTTTTCACAATATCCATCAACATTCACCCCCCTGCTCTTCAGTTGCAGCAGCACCGTGGCCAACAGAATTAATCCACCGCCGGTAAACTGCAACCAGGTCAATACCTCCTGGAACAACAGCAGCGACAGCACCGCTGTTACCAAAGGCTCAATCGTACTGATAATCGAAGCCTGGGAAGCGCCGATAATGCGCAACCCGCTCATAAAAGCCAAAACAGCGGCCACTGTGGAGACCAATGCAACTGTGATAATAGACCCCCAGGCCATACTACCAAAATTCAGGTTCAGGTCTCCCGTTATCAGTCCGAAGGCAGCAAATCCCGCCGTCGCCGCCCAGGACATAAAGGTCGTGGTAACCAACGGCGAAATACTGTTCATCAGCCTTTTACCGGTAATAATATATATCGAATAGAAAAAGGCCGCGCCAACCGCCATCATCGTCCCCAGCAGATCAAAACCCCGGCCCGGAAAACCCAGGATCAGCGCTATCCCGCCCATAGAAAAGGTAAGCGCTATGGCTTTCCGCAACTCAAATTTTTCTGCCCCTGATGCCACTGTATAAAGCATGACCATCGCCGGATACAAATATAACAGCATCGATGCCAGTGATACCGGAATCTTGGTAATAGAGGTAAAATACAACCCGGCCACCATAGCATAGCCGCCGATACCCAAACCAATAAGGTATATATATTGTTTACCTGCCAGCCGCCAGGTATCCTTTTTAATCAGCATAATGACCGTAAGGGTCAATGCGGCAATAAAAAACCGGGTGGCCAGAAAATTAACAGGATTTGCCCCGTCCGAATAAGCATATTTAGCCAGTATCGGCATGATGGCAAATGCAATAGCGGAAAAAGCAATCAACAAATTACCTTGCAGTGTTTTTTGCAATGTTTTGGCACCTCCATTGATGATCAATTGTTTGGTTTGAAAAGAAAAAAGCCCCGAAAAAATTTATATTCGTCGGGGTGTTTGATTTATCCTGCTATTAATTTATGCATCATTCTAAAACTGTTTACTACCTTTTATCCACGTCCTGCTGTCCGGTGATTTTCTCCTCCGGATAATGCCAGTTGGCTATCAACATTCCTGCACCGGTTAGAATTACTGCCCCGATAACAACAAATAAAATTATTCCTAACACCGCCATGACACCGTTCACATTAATCACCTCAACTTAAATACTATGTGCGTAGTATTTAAGTTGAGGTATTCTTTGCTTTTACCCGAAATCCTGCTTGTCCGGTGATAATATCGGCAACTCTTTTTCCGGCCAGCACGGCCGCCGGTACACCGCCGGGTAAAAATGTCCACTGACCGGCCAGATATAGGTTTTTTACAGGAGTGCGGTAATGCCCGAAAATTTTGGGAGTAATACTTTTTTGCCAATCCCAGGAAAACCCACCGGTTGCACCGTGATGGCTTAAAGTATAGTGTTCATTGGTACGCGGCGTGGCAGTTTCGTAAAAGACAAGCCGATTTTCCAGACCTGGTATGGCTCCGGCAGCCTGATGGATGATATGTTCAGCCACAGCCGCTTTCAATTGCTGATATTCTTCCCCCCGGTAATGCGCCCAGTCCTCTTGCCAGCGCCAGGGTGCCGCACATTGCAAGACCAGCCCGGTACCGGCGGAAGCCGAACCACAAAATGAATCAGACCCATGACAGGTAATCTCAACCTGAGCTTTAGAGAAATAGGCCGGATCGCCAGGGTCCGGATTTTTCCAACCCCGGCTGTAGATCAAATGATTGCATCGCATTATGCCCAGTAAATCCTCTGCTTTATAATCAGTTGCCACATATACCGAAACATTGGTTTCCGACACCGGTGCCGACCGCAGTGTGGCCTGCCAGCGGTCAGGCAGCCACTGCTCGGCTACCAGTTGCCGTCCCAACCGCTTCAGGTCGCCGTTATACACTACCGTCCCGGCGGTTAGCTGCTCTGCCCCGGCACGAACACCGGTCACCACACCGGAACTTACGGTGACTGCAGTAACTTCCCGGCCACTAATCAACTTGCCACCCGCTTCCTGAAACCGGGTGGCAAGCAAGTCTACCAGCTGCTGCATCCCACCGGCCGGGTAACGGTAATCATGGATAAAAGCATAAAGCATTAAAAGCCAGATAACTGCCGAAGCCCCTTTATACCAGCCAAATTCACCAAGAAAGGTGCCGGCTTTGGTCCGGCCAAGATATTGGCGCACAAAATCCCGCGCATATACCTTGCTCAGCCCATGCATTTCAGCCAAAAAAGCCAAGTGGCCGGCTAGCCCGGCCAGTGCCGCTGCCCGTTTGGTGCCGTTCACCACAAAGGGATGGGGATGCTGCATTAATTCCTGCAATTTTTTCATGAGTATTGATACATGATCAAAAAATGCTTTTAACTGCCCCGCCGACTCCGGAAAAGCCTGTTGCAACTGTTCGCCAATGTAATCTATGCCGGTCAAAGCTACATCAAATTTAGGGCCAACAATTCGGTAGGTACTGTCCCGGAAAACAATACTTTGGTCAAGGTCCAATTCAGCCAATACCTCCGGCAGGATATTATAAAAAGAAAAAGCCTGTACCCCGGCATCAAAATAGTACCCAGCCCGTATAAAACCTCCGACATAACCGCCTGGCCGGAGGTTTTTTTCAACTATAGCCACATTCAAGCCCCGCCGGGCTAGCAGGCTGCCACACACCAGACCGCCAATGCCCGCGCCGGTAACAATTGCATCGAAATCCCGGTCAGTCACCACAACCACCTCAACCTTTAGTATTTCGCCGGATTCCCGCATTATTTCATGTTTTGTTAAAAAATTAATTACCGGCAGTGTAAAAAGTCCTCAAGCTGGTAAAAATGGATAATGTTATTATTCATGACAGGAGGCGTCACATGTTAGTAGTATTTATCCGCACACTATTCCTTTTTGCCCTGGTAGTCGTAGTCATGCGGGTTATGGGCAAACGACAGATCGGCCAGCTGCAACCCTTTGAGCTGGTGGTGGTAATCATGATTTCCGAGCTGGCTTCCCTACCGATGGCCAATACTGGTTTGCCACTGGTTTACGGTGTTATTCCCATCCTGACTTTACTGGTATCCCAGGTAGCTCTGGCCTATATTTCGCTAAACAGCATAAAAGCCCGCGGGATTATTTGCGGTACACCCAGCGTGCTGGTGGAAAACGGTAAAATCCTGGAAAAGGAGCTGCACAAAATCCGTTATAACATTAATGACTTACTAGAACAGTTGCGGAGCAAAAACTACCCCAACCTGGCGGACATAGAATTTGCCATTTTAGAGACCAGCGGGCAGTTGAGTATAATTCCCAAATCCCAAAAACGACCGGTCAATCCGGAAGACCTGCAGCTGCCCACCAATTATGAAGGGCTGCCGCTAACACTGATTATCGACGGTAAAATCATGCACCAGAATCTGCTGCAGGCAAGCCTTGATGAACAGTGGCTGAAGGCGGAACTGGCCAAGTTCGGCATTACCCGGCCGGACCGGGTACTCTTTGCCAACCTGGATTCCCAGGGCCGGCTTTTGTTCCAGCCCAAAATGGCAAAACAGTCTAAACTGGCTTTGATTACAGAAACCAAATAATAAAGGCGGTGAGCTTTTTTGCGCACACTAATTATCTTGGTGCTGATCCTGGCGGCTTTTATCGGTCTCAGTACATGGGGATACTACCATATTGATAATTCTGCCCAGTCCCTGACCCGTCAAATTACCAAAGCGGAACAGGCCATTGCCGGCAATAACTGGTCCGCCGCCCAACGGGAAGTATCTTTAATCATCATCCGGTGGGAAAAAACAAAGAAAATTTGGACTTTGCTCATTGATCATCATGAAATGGATAATATCGACACGGCGGTAGCCCGGGTTAAAGAGGTGCTCGCCACCAAAGAACCGGCAGAAAGCCGGGCCGGCCTGGCCGAGCTCAAAATGTTCCTGCAGCACATACCGCAAAAAGAGGCATTGACATTGGAGAATATTTTGTAATACAGGCTAATCGGGCTGGTTAATAAACTGATAAAAGACGCTACTCCTGAACAGATGAAAAAAGCGGACGTCTTCCTGGAAAATACCGCCGGGATACGCACAAAAAGCAGCACCGCCAGTTCACCGGCGCCTGTAGACCGGCCAGTTTCCACCAGCCGCTGGTCTACCGATTCCAGGATTTCCGAATAAAGCTTGCCCAGAATGCCCGTACTGTGGGCGGCTAATGCCAGCACCTCCGGAAATGGCCCCAACCTTACGGCCACAACAAAAATCAGGGGGTTTTGGATTAGATTCTTTTATGCGTTGGCTGGGATAAAATCGATAATAGAAAGCACGCCCTTTTGCATACCGGCGTGCTCAACTTTTTTATGGCATTGCTTTTCTCTTTTGTTTAAAAGGTCTGGCATTTTTGCCGGTTTCACGTTTCTTGCGGAAACCAAACTGCTCACGCTTGCCAGGCCCGGTTTTCTTCTGCCTCAACGGGGCTTCCGTAGTCAAGTTAACGGGGGTAGTATCGGGTTCTTTGGTCAACAGCTTCAGGGCCGCCGACAGGAGAGAAACTGAATCGTTTACCTCCAGCAAGCCCTCGGCCAGTTCCTTATATTGCAGCGTATCTCCCGCCTCAACGGCCTGCATTAGTTTCTCTATAGTCAACCGCTGCTGACCCTCTATGGCTTCATTTATTGTGGGAATAGGTTTGCGGACCATTTTCCTTCTGGTAATCTGTTCAATCAATTTCAAATGACTCAATTCCCGGGGAGTTGCCAAAGTTATGGCTAAACCCGATTTACCGGCCCGCCCGGTGCGGCCAATACGGTGCACATAATTTTCCGGGTCCTGCGGAATATCAAAATTGTAAACATGCGTCACACCGCTGATATCTAAGCCGCGGGCAGCTACATCCGTGGCTACCAGTATTTCAGTAATACCTTCCTTAAAATGACGCAATACACTGTCACGCTTATTCTGGTTCAGATCACCATGGATTCCTTCAGCAGAATATCCGCGCTTATTTAGCGCTTCGGAAAGCTCATCCACCCGCCGCTTGGTCCGGCCAAAAATTATAGCCAATTCCGGAGACTGCAGGTCCAGCAATCGGCAAAGCACATCAAATTTCTGTTTTTCCTGGACTTCAATGTAATTTTGTTCGACATTTTCAACTGTGACTTCTTTGTTCTTAATACTGATAAATTCCGGGTTTTTCATAAAACGCCGGGCCAGGTCCTGAATCGGCTTAGGCATGGTAGCCGAAAAAAGTAAAGTCTGGCGCTCTTCGGGCACTCCCCGAAGGATAGTTTCGATGTCTTCAATAAAGCCCATGTTCAGCATCTCGTCAGCTTCATCAAGGATAACCATGGCTACCTGCTGCAGCCTGATAGTTTTTCTTCTCATATGATCCATTAACCGACCGGGAGTCCCTACAATGATTTGCGGTTTATGCTTTAATGCTCTGATTTGCCGGTTTATATCCTGGCCCCCGTAAATCGGCAGGGCCCGGATACCTTTAACCTGACCTATTTTGTTTATTTCTTCAGCTACCTGAACCGCCAGTTCCCGTGTCGGGGCAACAACCAGCCCCTCCACTGTCCCGGTTTCAACCTCAATTTTTTCTACTAAAGGAATAGCAAAAGCTGCTGTTTTTCCGGTACCGGTTTGCGCCTGACCAATGATATCCCGACCACTCATTACGACGGGTATCGTCTGTTCCTGAATAGGCGTGGTTTCTTCAAAACCCATATCGACAGTAGCCCGAATTACCGATTTGCTTAGTCCCAACTCATAAAATGTTGTCATAATTCTTAAATCCCCTTTCTGTTTACTTTCTATAATTTGCTTACTTTCTATAATTTGCGTTTTTTCTTTAGTTTATAATTAAGCATTTGAATTTAAAAGGGCATTTCCGTGAAACCGGAAATGCCCCTTCTCACATTATTTGATTTATCTTACAGGCGAACAACGTTAGCCGCTTGCGGGCCGCGATTGCCTTCGACAACATCAAATTCCACATCTTGTCCTTCGTCTAAGGACTTAAACCCTTCACTCTGGATAGCAGAGAAGTGCACGAAAACATCTCCACCTTCATTACTTTCGATAAACCCAAAACCCTTTTCTGCATTAAACCACTTTACCTTACCTTGCATATTGCAGGCCTCCTTAAAATAATTTGAATCAAAAAGCGGAATAACGTCAAACACCTTACGTCCATACCTGTATTCAGAGGCCTAAGATTGTTTACTTCTTCTCATCTTTTTAACACTAAAAATAATATTACCATAAATATAATTTTTATGCAAGTATTTTTTGGAAATATTACCGATGGATAGAAAACTTCGCCAGTTGCTGCCTAACCTCAGCGCCGGTATCCGCTTGCCGTATCCGCTCTACTAAACGCTCGCAATCACTCCGCCGGAGCCCGGTAATGACCTTTTTCACATTGCCCATGACACCTGCCGCCATACTCCATTCGTCCAGGCCCAGCCCAATTAATAAAGGCGCAGCCAGGGGGTCGCCGGCCATTTCACCGCATATGCTTACCTTTTTGTCGGCGCTGTGAGCAGCTTTAACTATCCCGGTTAGCAGGCAAATTATCGCCGGATGGAAATAATCATAAAGCAAGGCGATCTTTTCATTCATCCTGTCTACGGCCAGCGTATACTGCACCAGGTCATTGGTACCGATGCTAAAAAAGTCTGCTTCCCCGGCAAAGCGGTCAGCCATAAGTGCTGCCGCCGGCGTTTCCATCATCATCCCCAACGCAACTGACCGGTCAAAAGCAACCCCTGCCTGCCCAAGCTGTGACCGCACTTCTTCATATACGCCCATGGCCTGGCGCCACTCGGCCAAACCGGAAACCAGCGGCAGCATAATTCTTATCTTCCCGTGCATACCGGCCCTCAGAATAGCCCGCAACTGAGTGCTGAATATTTCTCTTTGGTCCAGGCAGAGCCGGATACCCCGCCAGCCCAAAACCGGATTCATTTCCTCCGGCAGTGGCAAACCGGGAACTTTTTTGTCTCCGCCCACATCCAGAGTGCGCACAGTTACCGGCTTATCCCCCATGATTTCAACAACTTTCTTGTATGCATGATATTGTTCTTCCTCGTCCGGCAGCCTCGCCCCATGCATAAAAAGGATTTCTGTCCTAAACAGGCCCACCCCTTCCGCTCCGCCGGCCAGGGCTGCTTCAGCCTCCGCCGGCATGCCGATATTAGCCGTTATTCTTACCCGGAAACCGTCTAAGGTCACTGCCGGTTTGAAGGATGCGGTCAGGTCCCGCCGCCGGCTCGCCTGGGCAATTGCCACTTTTTGCTTGAGGGCGGTGACCGTCCCCGGATTGGGATTGATTATACATTCCCCGGAACTTCCGTCAATAATCAGGGCATCTCCATTTTTAATTTCGGCCAGCTCTTTTCCTGCCCCGACTACTGCCGAAATCCCCATGGACCGCGCAAGAATCGCCGTATGCGAGGTTTTTCCGCCTATGCGGGTGACAAACCCAAGAATGTGTTTTTTATCCAGTCGGATTGTTTCAGAAGGCATCAGGTCATCAGCCACCAAAATAACCTCACCCTGGTCATCAGGTAGCTGCAGGCCATTTTCACCCTGCAAATGAGACAGTATTTGCCGGCCGGCATCCCGTATATCGGCGGCCCGCTCCTGCATATATTTATCTGTCAGGCCCGTAAACAAAGCTGCTATCCGTTCAACCACCAGCATAACCGCTCGTTCTGCCGGATACAGGCACTCCACAATCAGTTTTTCCATTTCCGGAATAAAAGCGGGGTCGGTCATCAGGGTTTGCTGTACCGCCAATATCGCAGCCTGGTCCTGCCCCAGGCGCAGCCCGGCCAGTTCAACCAATTCCCTCAAATCCCGCATACTTTTTTCGCCGGCGTTTTTCAGCCGCTGCAATTCCCCCGCCACTTCCCCGCTGCCAATAAACCCGGCAACCTCCGAAACCAGGGGCCGAATATACACATATGCCCGACCAAAGGCAATGCCTGCCGAGACACCGGTGCCGCAAATTCTTTTTTCTGTCATGCCATTATCTCCAACATCCCTTGCACTTAATCCCGCGCCCAATAATTATATAAACTAGTTTCTCCCATCAAAAAATATTTAACAGACTTAAAATATTTGTTTAAAACTGCAGGAAAGCATAATCAGCACCGCGAATATTTTAAAAAAGACAGAACTTCTAAATAAAATAATGCTCCGAGCCGCATCACCTAAAGCTGCCATCAGGCCGGCCATGGTAATACGGCCGCGCCTGCGATTCAGGCAAGGGTATACGGGGAAACCGGTATGCCTCCCGTTGCGGAAAGGAGGCCCAGGTACGATTACCAGACGGCTTATTTCCTGTTGTCTGGTTTTTTTAATGCACAGAAATTTTTTAAAAAAAAGAGGAGTTGATTAGTTTGAAATTGCTCTGTAATCGCAAGCATTCCGTGAGCTGGATGCTACTTGTATCATTTTTATCAATAATGGTATTTAGTGCCGCTGCTTATTCCTTAACAGCCCCTAAAAAAGTATTGGAGCCGTCAATTACTTTGGCAACCACCACCAGCACCCAGGATTCCGGTCTATTGGATGTAATGATGCCGGCATTTGAGAAAAAGTTCAAGCAAAAGGTCAAGGTCAAGGTAATTGCCGTAGGTAGCGGCCAGGCCATTCAGCTTGGCAAGGACGGTAATGCCGATATTTTACTGGTTCATGCCAAAAAGAGCGAAGACGAGTTTGTTGCCGGAGGATACGGAATCAAAGCCCACGACGTGATGTACAATCAGTTTTTAGTGGTTGGTCCCCCAAATGACCCCGCCAAAGTATCATCCGCCAAAAATACAAAGGAAGCCTTTACCAGGATTGCCGAGGCCAAAGCCCGATTTGTTTCACGGGGCGACGAATCCGGTACCCACAAGAAAGAACAGAGCATCTGGGAAAAAGCCGGGATTAAGCCGACAGGTTCCTGGTATAAATCCAGCGGCCAGGGCATGGGTGAAACCCTCAGAGTAGCCGAGGAAATGAACGGTTACACCATAGTAGATGAAGCCACATACTTAACCAATAAAACAAATCTGGTTGTTCTTTTCAAAGGTGACAGGGATTTGTTCAACCAATATGGAATAATTCAGGTAAAATCCACCAAAAAGCCGGTGGCAGCCAATGAATTATTATGGTTCTTTATCAGTCCGCAAGGCCAAAAAATAATTGGCCAATTTGGCCAAGAAAAATTTGGCAAACCAATTTTTGTGCCGAACGCCAAGGCCCGTTAAAAGGCAACAGACAGGAGAGGACTTATGGGAGGCTTGGGGGAAGCATTAATAGAGGTAGTAAACCTGTTTATGTCAGGAGATAAAGAATTATTTGAGATAATTTTTCTCTCCCTGCAGGTTTCTCTTTCCGCAGTAGCCATCGGGATGCTTTTGGGTATCCCTTTTGGCACTTTTATGGGTATGTACCGTTTTCCCGGACAGCAAATAGCAGTAACATTCATTTATACTTTAATGGGTATGCCGCCCGTACTGGCGGGTGTACTGATTTACCTGCTGCTTTCAGCCAAAGGCCCCCTGGGTGCATGGCAGTTGCTGTTTACCCCTGGGGCTATGATAATTGCCCAGGTGCTGCTGGTTACACCGATTATTACCGGTCTAACCATGGTAGCGGTAAGGGGTAAAGAAATGATTTATGCGGAAACGGTCGTCAGTATGGGTGCCAACCGTATCCAGGCCGCCTGGATGATAATCCGGGAAGCCAAAACCGGCATCATGGCTGCCGTTGTTACTGCCTTTGGTCGGGCCATCGCCGAAGTAGGCGCGGTAATGCTGGTAGGCGGCAACATAGAACATTCTACCAGGGTGATGACCACAGCAATTATTCTGGAAACTCGTAAAGGCAATTTTAACCTGGCGCTGGGTCTGGGCCTGGTACTTTTACTAATTTCTTTTATTATCAATGGTTTCCTGATTGCCGGTGTACTGCAGTATTTACAGCGGGGTGAACAAAACTAATGGAACAGGCCTTTAAACTGACAAATGTAACCGTCGAGTTTAACAAACAGACAGTTGTAGATATTACCGAATTATATTTTACTGCCGGCAGGATTCATGCCCTGATCGGCCCCAGCGGTGCCGGCAAAAGCACCTTGCTGCGGGTGTTAAATCTGCTGCAAAAGCCTGCCCGGGGGCAAATTGTTTATTTTGGGCAACCGTTACAATTCCATGGGGCCAACAAACTGTCCATGCAGCGGACAATGGCCATGGTTTTTCAAAAGCCGGCCATGTTCAGCGGCAGTGTATACTATAACGCAGCTTTAGGATTAAAGCTGCGGCGCGTTAGCCCGGCGGAGATCCGCACCAGGGTGGAAGAGACCCTGGACATGGTGGGTCTGCTTGACTTGGCCAAACGTTCGGCCCTCACCTTGTCCGGCGGCGAAGCCCAGCGAACTGCCCTGGCCCGGGCTTTGGTAGTAAAGCCCAAGATACTGCTACTGGATGAACCCACAGCCAATTTAGACCCGGCCAATGTGGCCATATTTGAAGATATTATCAACCGGGTGCATCAAAAAACCGGGACTACCATTATCATCGTTACTCATAACTTACATCAGGCCAAACGGTTATCCGGGGAAACGGTTTTTATTAATAAGGGTAAAATAATTGAAGCCGGAGCTACAAATGAATTGTTTGAAAATCCGCAAGTCCGGGAAACCAAGCTTTTTATTTCCGGGGAAATGGTGTATTAAAAAAATGCCCTAACGCTATGACAAATTCAATGTTCATGCTATAATAACATCAAAACTTTGCCCAAGGAGGAAAAATAGTGGCTATTTCCCAAAAAATCAAAGAAAACCTGACCAGAGCATCATGGATTAGAGCAATGTTTGAAGAAGGCGAACGCCTGCGGAAAATTCACGGTCCGGACAAGGTTTACGACTTTACCCTGGGGAACCCTGATATTGAACCCCCTGCAGCCTTTAAAAACGAACTGCAAAAACTGGCCAACCAGCCTGTTCCCGGCATGCACCGGTACATGAGCAATGCCGGTTATCCGGAAACCCGCCGGGCGATAGCCGAAGTACTGGCTGCCGAATCCGGCCTGCCGGTGCAGGATAATCACCTAGTAATGACCTGCGGTGCCGGCGGGGCGTTAAACGTAGTGCTAAAAACGCTGCTTGACCCAGGTGATGAAGTCATTATCCTGGCACCTTTTTTTGTGGAATACAAATTTTACATAGACAATCACGGCGGCAGCGTTGTGGAATGCGCTACCCAAAAAGATTTCCAGCTTGATCCGGAAGCTTTGGAAGAGGCCATCACCCGACGCACCAAAGCCATTATTATCAATTCGCCCAATAACCCCACCGGCGTTGTTTACAGCGCCGAGTCCCTGACCTGGCTGAATAAGCTGCTAAAGGCCAAAGAAGGCGAATTTGGCACTGAGATTTATGTTATCTCTGATGAACCTTATGCCAAAATTGCTTATGACGGGATAAAAGTCCCCTGCGTTTTAAAATATATTGACAATAGTATTATAGTGACCTCTCATAGTAAGGATCTGGCCCTGCCCGGCGAACGTATCGGTTACCTGGCCGCCAGTCCTAAAATTAATGAAGTGGCTATGATGATGGAAGGCATGACCTTCTGCAACCGTACGCTGGGCTTTGTTAATGCCCCAGCCCTGATGCAGCGGCTGGTGGCCGGTTTGCAGCGGGAAAGCGTAAATATTGCCGAATACCAGGAAAAAAGGGACATCCTGTACGACAACCTTAGCGAGATGGGCTTCCGCATGGTAAAACCGGGAGGCGCGTTTTATCTTTTTCCGGAGTCGCCCCTCCCCAATGACGTGGATTTTGTTAAGGCTGCGCAAAAGCATAATATTTTGCTGGTGCCGGGCAGCGGCTTTGGCGCGCCGGGCTACTTCCGGATGACTTACTGTATCGATAAACAGATTATCCTGAATTCCCTGCCTGCTTTCCGGAAACTGGCCAAAGAATTGGGGCTTAGTTAATCATGGCCTGGCTTTATCTTTTTGTTGCCGGACTGTTTGAAACCGGCTGGGCCATTGGCTTAAAATACACTGCCGGCTTCACCAAATTATGGCCCAGTATATGGACTGTGTTAGCTATGATAGCGAGTTTTTATCTGTTGTCACAGGCTCTGAAAACTCTGCCTCTCGGTACAGCGTACGCAGTATGGACAGGCATTGGCGCATTGGGCACGGCTATTGCAGGTATTTTATTTTTTGGCGAACCTCGTGACCTGGTGCGGATTTTTTGCCTCCTGCTGATTCTGGCCGGTATTGCCGGACTTAAGCTTACTTCCGTAAATTAATCTTTAAAGAAGGCTTCGCTGGCGCGAAGCGCCTAGTTAGCCTTTTTTATACCTGGCAATGAAAAACAAAGATATACTTTCCTATGGTGGAACAAAAAAACAGGCCTGAGGCCTGTTTTTTTATTCTATTTTGGCGGCAATCCTTTTACCCAGCTCCGTACACTGCTTCAATTCATCTTCCGACGGTACCCACTTCAGTCCCAGGCCATCCTCAATAATCTCAATACCGGCCTCCCGGAACTTATCTTCGATAATCCTAATTGCACCGCCGCCCCAACCATAGGAACCAAAAGCCATACCCTTCCGGTGGCGGGGCTTTAAACCCTTTATTTCATCCAACAGCGTTGCCATAGTAGGCAATATACCATTATTCATGGTCGGCGAGCCAAAAACTATGGCCCGGGCATTCATCAATTCCTTCATAATATCATTATGATCGGAAGCGGCTAACTTGAAGAGTTTTACCGACACACCGGCGGCGGCGATGCCTTCAAGTATGGCCTTAGCCATTTTCTCAGTGCTTTCCCACATGGTATCATATACTACCAGCACCTTTTTTTCCGCCTCACCTTTGGCCCAATGCAAGTAAGCATTGATTATCCGGCCAGGGTCACGGCGCCAGATAATCCCGTGCTGGTGCCGATCATCTTGATGTCCAGGCCCATAGCGGTGACTTCTTCCAGCTTCTTAAGCACCAGTGGACTGAAGGGCAGCAAAATATTGGCATAATATTTGGCCGCTTCTTCCATCACCTCGTCCATATTCACCTCATCATCAAACCGGTGCGAGGTGGCGATATGCTGACCAAAAGCGTCATTGGGCAGCAGCAAAGCATCTTCCTTGATATAAGTAAACATACTGTCCGGCCAGTGCAGCATCGGCGCCTCGATAAAAGTCAGCGACTTTTTACCGGTAATAATAACATCACCGGTTTTTACCACCTGATAATCACAATCAAGATAATACTGTTTCTTTAACCCTTCCATACCCTTTTGGGTGCAAAAAACTTTAGCCCCGGGCACTGTTTTCATTAGTTCCGGAAAGGCCCCGGAATGATCAGTCTCAATATGATTGATGACTACATTATCAATCCTGGCGGGGTCTATCACTTCCCTGATATGTTTAAACAATTCGGCGGTAAAAGGCCGGTAAACCGTATCCACAAGTGTTACCTGGTCATCGATAATTAAATACGCATTATAAGTGGTTCCCCGATGAGTGGAATATGCCGGTCCGTGAAAATACCTGAGGTTCCAGTCTACCGCCCCTACCCAGTAAATACCCTCCATAAGCTTAGTAGCTGACACGATAATCCACCTCCGTAAATTAGATATACATATTCTCTATTATTAACCCGGGGGTTTTTCTTATCCGTATTTAAGCTAAATCCCCAGGATTTTTTCAATCTCTTCCCGGATATTGTCCTTTTCACATACTGCCGTATGCATTACCGGTTTCTTATCCAGCCCGCGCAATCCGGCATGGATTTGCATGCCGGAAACCTGACTCAGCTTTTCCAACAGAGCAAACTCGTCCAGGCCGGCCAGGTCTGCTTCCCCGCTAATGGCCCGCAGCACGGTGGCATTAAACTTAAAGGGGTTGGCAGTGGCATCCACCACGGTTTTCGTGCGGTCACCGGTCGCTTGCAGATAATCCCGATAAACCCTCACCCCAACGGCCGTATGGGTATCCAAGGTGTAATGGTATGCCGCAAAAATTTCTTTAATGGTATCGCTGGTCGCCTGCTCGTTGGCAAATCCGGCTACCAAGACCTCATCTATCTTCTGCTTGACCGCGGCATTTACGATGAAGCGGCCCTGCGCCTGCAAATCTCCAAACCAGCTATTAACCAGCTCCGCATCATGACCGGCAACCTCAAACAGGAACCGCTCCAAATTGCTGGAAATCAGGATATCCATAGAAGGGCTGTTAGTTTGGATAAACTCCCGGTTACGGTCATATTCGCCGGTAGCAAAAAAATCGGTCAGGACTTTATTTTCGTTGGACGCGCAGATCAGTTTATGTACCGGCAGGCCCATCCGGCGAGCATAATAACCGGCCAGAATATTGCCGAAGTTGCCGGTAGGAATGACAAAATTAATCTGCTCACCCGGGGCTATTTCCTGCCGATCCAACATTTGCAGGTAGGCCCAGAAATAATAAACGATTTGCGGCAGCAGCCGGCCCCAGTTAATTGAATTGGCGGAAGACAGCTCATATCCGCCGGTGCTCAATTTGGCATTAAACGCCGAGTTAGCGAAAATCTCCTTAACGGCGTTCTGACAATCGTCAAAATTCCCTTTCACGGCCACTACATGAGTATTATTACCATCGGTAGTGGACATCTGCAGTTCCTGCACCTTGCTTACTCCGCCATATGGGTAAAAACAAATTATTTTGATCCCGGGCACGTTTTTAAACCCTTCCAGCGCCGCCTTGCCGGTATCCCCGGAAGTAGCCACCAAAATCACTATTTCTTTATCGGAACCTGATTTATTAACCGCTTTAGTCAACAAGTGGGGCATAATCTGCAATGCCATATCCTTAAAAGCTGCCGTTGGACCATGCCAAAGCTCCAAAACAGACATGCTTTCATTTATTTTTACCAGTGGTGCAATATCCGGTGTATCAAAATTTTCGGTATTATAGGCTTTTTCGATACATTCCCTGACCTCTTCTGCCCGGTAGTCGGTAAGGTAAAGACTTAGGATTTTTTCGGCCAGTTCCCGGTAACTCCGGCCGGCCATAGCAAAGATTTCCTCTGCCGGCAGGACCGGCACCTGTTCGGGTACAAATAAACCGCTGGCGGGCACCATCCCCAACTTGATAGCCGGCGCCGACTCTATGCGGTTAAAATTACCTCTGGTGCTTATGTAAAACATAATCTGATTGCTCCTTTCGTCACTATATTTACATTTTAAGTGTTCTCAGGTTTTTGTCAACCCAATAGACTTTGAATTATGACGGCAAATGGATTATAATAGAAATATTGAAACTAACAGGATTATAAATGAGGTGTTGCCAACCATGAAATGTACCAGATGCTCAGACGAGATTACAGATGAAATGAGCAAGTGTCCGCAATGTAAAGAATACACGATCATTAAAACAGAAGGCACGGTCAGTTCCGACCCGGTCACGGAGCGAACCCCCGGCGGAGAGAATTATATTTATTTTAAAGTTCAGACTTCTCAAAAAGAACTGGATTGCGAAATCAAACAAGGTTTTGAAACTGAAATCCCGGTAAAAAAAGGCGACCAAGTGGTTGTCGAGTTTCAAAGGTTCAAAGAACGCAAAGATGCTTTACGGGTCAGGAAACTGTTAAATAAAACATCTGATGTGCTATTCAATTATAGTGTCGGGTGCCTGCTACCCTTGATGGGTCTGGTGCTGGTGCTACTTACTGCAATAATACTATCATAAAGATTTTATTGAAAAGGGGACAGGCAAAGCATGTCCATGAACCGTAAATTCCTTATCCTTTACGCCTCTTTCGGTGCCGGCCACCGCCGGGCGGCTTATGCCATCCGAGAAGGACTGTTAATAGGTAACCCCGCGGCCGAGGTCGATATTCTGGACTATTTCAGGTTTACCAACACCACTATATATAACCTGGCCCACAAGACCTACCAGCAATCCCTCAGGATAGCCCCGGGCCTGTGGGGTAAGTTCTATCATAAAACCAGTCACATATCCGGCAACTCCCGCCTAAATAAAATTCTGAATAAAATCGGGCGCAAAAGCTTTATTAACTACCTCCACCTGACTGCGCCCCATGCCGTGATAACAACTTATCCCGTGCCGTCAGGGGTGCTTTCCGAAATAAAAGACCAAGGACTGTTATCCACTATGCCGGTAATCACGGCAATTACTGATTTCGGCATCCACAGCCAGTGGTTGCATCCGAATACAGATCTTTATTTGGTCGGCAGCCAGGCTATGCAGGAAAACCTGATGGCCAGAGGTGTTCCCGCAAATAAGGTTTTCGTTTCTGGTATCCCGGTAAGTCCGGTTTTTGATGAAGAATTGAACAAGTACGCTGTATGTAAAAAGTTTGCTCTTACTGCTGCCGTCCCGACCGTTTTAATCATGGGCGGGGTATATGGCGTAATAGAAGAGCTAAAAAACACCTGCGTCAGGTTGGCTAACGAGCCGACAGACTTACAGCTACTAGTGGTCTGCGGCCGGAATGCCAAAATGTACGATGAACTGCGCGATACTATTCAATACACGCGTAATGTTGTAAAAATATTTTCTTTTGTCGATAATGTCGAGGAACTCATGACCGTCTCCAATCTCATCGTTACCAAAGCAGGCGGCTTGACAGTTTCCGAGGCGCTGACCAAACAACTGCCTATGGTTATTTTTCAGCCGCTGCCCGGTCAGGAAGATGAAAACACCAGGTATCTGGAAGCATCCGGTGCGGCCCTGACAGTACGCAAGGACGCTGATTGCCTAACGAATACTATCCTGTCACTAGTAAAAAATCCGCCGCAGCTGGCTAAAATGTCCGTCGCCGCAAGCAAAATCAGACAGGCCAATTCAGCCGTCCGGGCTGCCCAGAGGATTAGTGAGCTGCTCAATGAAACCGGAGCAATAGTGGTTTGACACTTTTACAAGAAAAAATCCCCAACCCATCGGTTAAGGATTAATTGTAAACTTCCCCTCTTAAAGCTTTGCCACCAGCGCCCCCACCGGGCACACCTTTACACATTCGCCACACTGGGTGCAGACGGAATCCGCCAGCCTTATTTCGCCAAAAGTCGATACTTTACGCGACATCCCCCGGCGGACAAAACCAATAGCCCCAACCTTGACCTGTTGCTGATCCACCCAAACACACCGGCCGCAAAGCACACACCGGCTAGCGTCATAACTAAAAGCTGCCGGGCTGTCGTCTACCGGCAATTCCTGGACCAGGGGCCTGAACCGGCTAAGTTTGAGTTTCAGGCCTCTTTCCTTGGCAATTTTTTGCAACGCACAACTGCCGTTTTTGGCGCATTTGGCACAACCCAGCCGGTGATTGGCAAGCAACAGCTCAAAACCGGTCTTAACCAGCCTATCCACCCGCTTACTGCGCGTCCTGACCACCATCCCCTCGGCCACCACAACGCTGCAGGAGGCTACCGGATTAAGATAGCCGTCAATCTCCACAAAGCACATTCGACACCCGGCCGCCGGACGTTCAGCCTCTTTAATGCCGCACAAATGAGGAATATAGATATCGTTTTCCAGAGCCGCCCAAAGTAATTTCTGCCCTTCCGGAACGGTTAGCACCCTGTCGTCAATTGTAAGGGTTACTTTTCTGCTCATTCTGCACAACCCCCTTCCGCCATAACCGGCGGAGATTTTTTTACTACGGCCTGATAAAGAGGGAGGCAGGTGACCAGACAGTTATCACACTTGACACATTTATCCTGGTGGATAGCCTTCAGCATATCGTGTCTGGTGTAAACAGCCTCCACCGGACAACTACCGATACAGGCATCACAAAGCTTGCTGCACTTTTCCTCGGCAATATGATAAGTGATTAAGTCTTTACACATCAAAGCCGGACAGCGTCCCTCCTGAATATGGGCCTCGTATTCCGGCCGGAAAAAGCGCAGCGTGGATAATACCGGGTTTGGTGCCGTTTTTCCCAGCCCGCATAATGAACCAAGCTTAATATCTTCAGCCAGTTCCCAAAGCACATCAAGGTCTTCCGGCTTACCGTGGCCTTTGGTGATGTTAGTAAGGATATCCAGCATCTGTTTGGTTCCTAGACGGCAAAAGGTACACTTGCCGCACGACTCCTGCTGGGTAAACTCCAGAAAAAAACGGGCAATTTCCACCATACAGTCATCTTCATCCAAAACCACCATGCCGCCGGAACCCATCATAGCCCCGGCCTGCTGCAGGGAATCAAAATCAATGGCGTAGTCCAAAGCTGATTCCGGCAGGCACCCGCCTGAGGGGCCGCCAATCTGCACAGCCTTAAAAGCTTTCTCGTCCTTGATACCATTACCCACATCATACACCAGTGTCCTGATGGTGGTACCCATGGGCACCTCGACCAGACCGGTACCAGTTACCTTCCCGGCCAGTGCGAAAACTGCCGTACCTGGACTGTCGGGAGTACCAATGCCCAAAAACCACTCGGCACTGTTACGCATAATATGAGGTACATAGGACAGGGTCTTGGCATTATTGATTATTGTAGGTTTGCCGTGCAGGCCGGAGACAGCCGGAAAAGGCGGACGCTGGCTCGGAATCCCGGCGCTGCCTTCAATGGAAGAGATTAACGCAGTTTCCTCACCGCAAACAAAGGCGCCAGAACCCTGAAAAATTCGGATGTCAAAACTGAAACTGCTGCCCAAAACCGAATCTCCCAGCAGCCCCTTTTCCCGGGCTTGCGCAAGAGCCGTACGCAGGCGTTCGATAGCCAGCGGGTATTCCGCCCGGACATAGAAATAGCCCACCGCAGCACCCACGGCGTAAGCGGCAATAGCCAAACCTTCAATGAGTTGATGGGGGTTTGACTCTAAGAGCGCCCGGTCCATAAAAGCACCGGGGTCTCCCTCGTCAGCATTACAGATAACATATTTTACCGGTCCGGTGGCCTTGCTGCAGGTTTCCCATTTGATGCCGGTAGGAAAACCGGCGCCGCCGCGGCCACGCAGTTTGGCTTTTTTTATTTCATCAATTACCGCCCCGGGTTCCCCGCTCAGGACTTTGGCCAAGGCGCTGTAGCCGTCCCTGGCGATATACTGATCAATATCCTCAGGGTCAATTAAACCGCAATCGGCCAAAATAATTTTCTGTTCATAAATACCCCGCGGATAGTCCTGAAAAGTCGGAAAAAAATCATTGGGTTCGAAGGCCGCCAGCGCAAAGTCAAAACAAGGATCGTCATTAACCAGATAATCCGCCGCCAGGCGGGATGCAATGCCTTCATCAACAGAACCATAACAAAGCGTCGGGAAGCCCGGTTTATATATTATCACCATAGGCTCTGCATAACAATGGCCCAGGCAACCAACTTCCATTACCTGCACATCTAACTGCCGCTCACTGACTTCCTTCCGGAAAGTCTCCAGCACATTAAGTGCCCCGGCGGCCCGACCGCATGTAGCTGTCCCAACGAGTATATAGGGTTTGTCCTGCAGGCGGTCATTTTTTTGCTGAGCCTGTTTTTTTAACTCCTGATATTCTTGCTCTATCACTGTATTACTCATGGTTTCCGACCTTCTTCCTCTTGCTGCTTCTTGACTGCAGCCTGCTTTTCCATTTCAAAACCCAGCAAAATGCCGTCAACTCTGGTAGGCCTTACTTTTGCTTCTACTTTTTCATCAACTACCACTACCGGAGCCAAAGCACAACATCCGACACAGGCTACCCTTTCCAAACTAAATTCGCGGTCCGGGGTAGTCTCGCCTTCCTTGATTTCCAAGCGCCGCTCAAAAGAATCCATAATAATCCGACCACCCGTCATATGGCAGGCTGTGCCCATACATACCTTGATCTGGTGCTTGCCGGGCGGGTTTAACCGGAACTGGTTAAAAAAAGTACCTACCCCGTAAACCTCTACTTCCGGAATCTTTAACGCCCCGGCGATTTGCTGCATCGCTTCTTTGGGCAGGTAGCCCAGTTTCTTCTGTACTCCTTGAAGAATAGGCATCAACTGATCCCGTACGGCCTCATGCTTTGCCAGAATTTTTTTTACTTCAGTCCGGATAACCTCTAATTCGCCCTCCATTAACTCCACTTTTTATCCTCAACTCCCTATATTTTTTAAATTTAACTTTGAATTCGCTATTTTTATGGTTTTTCCTCCATATTGCCGCTTACAAAATGTGACATTTCATTTTATAAAATGTCACATTTCTTTCTGATTTCATACAACATGCAGGTTTCATCATGGTCCTTGCCACAATGTAAACATACCTGCTCCAACAAAACCCGGTCCTTCAGGGCCACTTGCAGGAAGGCAGCCATCCCGTCCTGCATGGCCTGCCTCTTTGCCAGCGGCATTTGATCTAACAGGCCTTTGATCCGGTTAAGTTTGTCCGGCAGCACTTCAGTAGCCGTAAGCCGGCCGCAGTCCGTCAGCCGAACAAAAATATTCCGCCGGTCGGCAGGGTCATGCTCCCTAACCACCAATCCTTTTCCTTCCAGCCTGGAAATAGCTTTGGTGGCCGCCGGATAACTAATCCCGCGGCTTTTGGCAATATCGCCAATCAATACCTTATCATGGGCCAAAATAAACTGCAGGCATTTCATCTGGGCCAGGGTGACCCGGGCCTGCTTACCGGGGCAATGGATACACTGGCTGGTAATAACCTGTAAAATGGCGGCAAAAATCTCCATATTCCTGCCCACAGGATAAATATCCGTATCCTTATCCAAAAGCATCCCCCCAAAATATTTAACCTGGTTAAATAATACTCCCAGCGGCCGCCAAATGTCAATAATAAATTTTTCCTCACCACCTGAAGGTTAAGTCAAAAACAACCGGCATAAGGAGCCCCTTATGCCGGTTGTTTTACTTAGCTTAAACCAGTCTGCCGACTAATATCACCGGACCAACCACTCTGGTGCCGGTAACATCAGCGGGTCGTACCGTAATTCTTGTTGCTGTAACAGGTACGGTAACCCTGCTCTCCATACTATACTCTGTTCTGGTTACCTCTTGTATCATCCGGCCCACGTGTGTGCGGCCGGGAACTTGCAAATATACATGATATGATGAATAGGTGCCAAAGGTGGAAGGCGCCGGCATACTAAAGGCCTGCACTAAAATATCACCGGTTCTCGTATTAATGTAAGCATAACCATATGCATCTCTTGCCCCTGTGTTCATAGAAACCAATGTGCTAACCAGGTCATATGGTTCATCAGTTGTTGGCGTCTGCCTGATTGGTGCCGGCAAGTTAGCCGGCTCACCGGGAATCCCCGGCGGTGCAGTAGTTGTCACCGGCGGTGCGGTAGTCGTCACCGGCGGTGCGGTAGTCGTCACCGGCGGTGCAGTAGTCGTCACCGGCGGTATGGTGGTCGTCGGCAAGCCGGCCAGCGCCCGGGCAATTTCCGCCCAGGTAACCGGACCCACAACACCATCCACGGTAATCCTCCGGTCAGCCTGGAACCTGCGCACAGCTGCCTCAGTTTGCGGACCAAATATACCGTCAACAGGACCCGGATTATAACCCAGTCTGATCAAGCTTTGCTGCAGCAAGACTACTGCCGGGCCACGGCTGCCCAAAAACAGCGTGGGCAGACCGGGCGGTATAGTCCCCGGCGGCAGAGTCGTGGCCGGCGGTCTGGTGGTAACCGGCGGTGCGGTGGTAACCGGCGGTGCGGTGGTGGTCGGCAGGCCACCCAAAGCTTTGGCAATCTCCGCCCAGGTAACCGGCCCGACTACTCCGTCCACTGTAATTCGCCGGTCAGCCTGGAACCTGCGCACAGCTGCTTCAGTTTGCGGACCAAACACACCGTCAACAGGTCCCGAATTATAACCCAATCTGATCAGGCTTTGCTGCAGCAAGACCACCGCCGGGCCACGGCTGCCCAAGAAAATGGTCGGCTGCTGCGGTGAAGGAGCGACGGGAATAAACAACCTTTGTCCGACATCGAGACGGTTCGGGTCTCTAATATTATTAGCAGCAACAATGGCTTCTACAGTTACCCCGAATTTCCGGGCTATCAGAAACAGCGTATCGCCCGGTTGTACAACATATTCCATTCTTTTTCCTCCTTTTATGTTCGGTACTGTATCATATGCAGCATAAGAGGAGGATGTCAATCAGACCTACCAAATTTAATATCCTAATCAATCATCCGGCAGCCAATATCGTAAGCCCTCATAAGGACTTCATCATTCCTGGCTTTGGCCCGCCTGCCGGCTTCTTCCGGGTCAGGGACGCCATATGTTGCGGCAATAGCGGCCAATTCCTCCACCGGCATAATAATGGCTCCTTTGGCGTTAATACTCACAGCAATGATTTCTTCCATTGTGCCATCGTTTGACAGCGAGCCCAGCATCCGGCGCAGTAATTTCAAAGCATCGTCCGCACATTCCGGTGTGGGCGCGCCGGCAGTCAATACAATTACAATGTTCCGCCGCTTTGGTGCCAAACGAGAGATAGTTTTAATTCCGCCGCCGGGGACATAGGTAATTTTACCGATGACGCCCATCATCCGGTCCAGCAGCACCTTTAGCTGCCCGGTCATATAATTGCCGTAAATAGGTGAACCTACAATAATGCCGTCCGCTTCCTCCAGCTTGCGCACCATCTCCATTAAATCATCATTATTCTTACAAATACCCTCTTTCCGGCAATCCAGGCAACCCTGACAAGGTGCTACCTGCAAATCATCCACAAAAACCTTTTCCGTCTCGCCCCCCCGGGATGCTGCCCCCGCAAGAACACGGTCAATAATCAGGTCAGTGTTGCCTTCTTTCCGAAAACTTCCTACAATAGCCAACGTCTTCAATACTATCCCTCTTTTCTGCCGTTATTGAATTTATAATAACTATTCGAGAAAAAAAGCACAAAGTCCTGCTGCTGCTAAAGAGGGAAATACTGTTTATTTAGCAGGATAAAAAGACCTGCCTGTCAAATAATATATAAAAAAAGGAGTTGATTAAAATGATTATTACCACAACCACGTGTATTGAAGGAAAAAAAATCACAGATTACCTTAATATCGTCGCCGGTGAGGCTATCATGGGCGCCAATGTAGTGCGTGACCTCTTTGCCAGCATTACCGATATTGTAGGTGGCCGATCCGGAGCATACGAATCCAAATTAGTGGATGCCCGGGAAATTGCTATGGAAGAAATGAAAGAAAAAGCCAGACGACTAGGTGCTAACGCTATCGTAGGTGTAGACCTGGATTATGAGGTCATCCGGGACGGTATGTTAATGGTTACCGCCAGCGGCACTGCAGTTATAATTGAGTAAAGCCTACCGGCCCAGCTTATCCAGCAGTCTGGCCAGTACTGCCGATAACTCGCCCCAGGTGACCTGGCTGTATAGGTTATGCACATCCATGACCAGGCCGGCCTGACGTATCCGTTCGTAGTCCTTCTGCGCCCAATGCGGCTTTGGCTCCGACACAGGAGGCAAAGTTGCGGGCACTGACGGCGGCTGAATTCCCATCGCCTTAACAATACCGCTGCTTACAGCTTTAGCGAGGCCATCCAGAAAAACAGGTTCTTTTAATTTCTGTGCGTCCCCTTTATTGTCAATAAATAGGTTTTCCAATAAAACAGCCGGCATTGCCGTTTGCCTTAACACAGCGAAGGCGGCCCGTTTGGGGCCCCGGTCGGGTACCCCGACAGAGCTAAAATACGCTACCACCTCTTTGTGGATTATATTTTGCAGCTCCGCTGTTAACGGGCTTGTTCGGTTATATATATAACTTTCGAAACCCGTACCGCCGCCGGCATTAACATGCAATGACACAAATAAATCGGCATTTAGCTTATTGGCCCGGTCAGCCCGGTCAGCCAAGCTGACAAATGTATCGCTATTCCTTGTCAGCACTACATCGGCAAGGTTATTTAGCTTACTTTGAACCTGCCTGGCCAAATCCAGGTTAACGTTTTTTTCCTGCAGCCCGTTTCCCACCGCACCGGAGTCAATGCCGCCATGTCCGGGATCTATGACGATTAGTTTTGTCATCTGTAACCCCCCTTGTCATACTAATAAATAATATGACCGGGGAAAGTAAAAAGTTCAGCTTGCAAAAAGCACAATTTTGAGCATTTTATGGACCAGGGGTAATTTAGTGAGGCAGACAGCGGATTAAGCTGTCTGCCTTTGCCGCTGTTCGGCTATTTTTTCGGCTTCTTCGGCGAATGGCCGATGACGCCGGTGTCACGGTAGTGAATAACGATTTCCTGCTCCTTATCGTTCAAAGAAATGAGCTTATCTGTGGGTGTCGAGGCGGCTGCCTTGGGGAACACCGAACGCACGGCAAATTTCTTTCCGGCTATCTCCATATGGCGCTCAAGGCAGATATTGTCGGACTGTTCGATTAATTCCGTATCCTCGAACAGCGGGATCGGTTTTCCGTCAAGAGTTTTCTCCTTGATTCCTACTGTTTCGTAACTCCCCCAGATGCCGGTTTCGATCCCCCTTATTCGTCCAGCATCAGCTTTTTCTTTGAGTTCCTGAGCTTACGAATTTCTTCCCGCTCAATTGTTTGAATGCTTTTCTCCGGCACAGGCAAATCCTCCGGCAGTGTGGCGCCCATTTCAATAATCGCTTTGCGAATCTTTTCAGCGACCTCGTAATGAGTGTTGTTTGCAGCGGCAGCAGTAGAAACTTCATCCCGCTTCAGCTTATCTTCTGTCTGAGAAATTCTGAACAGGTTAGCAATCAGTTCTGTACTTCCCATGTAATCAAGGATTTTATCACTTTTCTTTAAGCCCTTTTTCGCATGGATATCAGAAACAGTCATGCCGCCATAGAGACCCATGTATTCGGCATTTTGAAATATGGCGAATTCCTCGTCGGTAATTACGCCAGCATTATGAGCCGCTTCCGCAAGAAGCTGATTCCACTGCTTGATATTACCGCGAATAACCAAGCGTTTGTTATTTTCATCAAGCTGGTTAAACGCATCCTGAACTTCCTGCCGACGAGTCTGTATGGCAAAATACGTCTGACCCAGCGCAATGATTTCTTTTCTTGGGTCACCATTTTGAACAATCAGATAACAAGCGTAACGGGTAAGCTCATAATCGGCGATTCGTTTTTTTGCATTATTAGGCATTTCTATCGTTTTGCTGACCTCAGCAAAATGTTCGGAGACTTCAAATCCGCTGTTTTTACAGGCAAGAACAGCGCGGTCAATTACCTTTTGAAAATTTCTCCATGACCGTTCTCCTTTACATGTTTGATGCTTTCAAAAGTTTTATATTCCTCGGCATTCAGGTTCGACATTTCTATCCCTCCGTATCCTATCTCTCGTAAATATAGCAGGCTATCTGTTCAAAGCCAATCCGTTTATTTTAATGCCGTTCCTCGACCGTCATATCGGATTCTGAAAATCCGCACAATTCTAATAGCGTATAACTTAATTTTTTGCAAAAAGCTTGACTTAAATTGACTTCAACATAATAAGGACTGCCCTCAATGCGAGCAGGCTTTCTCAATAACCGCTTGTTCTTTGTTATGTAGGGTTTATTACGCCCTTGCAGATTTTCTTCTTGGCTCGACACGAGCGAGGACATTTGCTTCCGAATTTAAACGTTTCGAATCTTCTGATACTAAGTTCTGATACTAAGTATTGAAATTTTAATATTTATGCATTAAGTAATAAATGTTTTAAAACTTCACTTGCTTTTCCGTAAAACCGTGCCTTTAGACGGTCTTATTTTTTTTGTGCTGCCAAAAACTTCTTCCAGTCCCCGTCGGGCACTATTTCACCGTTCTTTTCCAGCCATTCCCGGCGGCTAGGCGGCCACAAAAACATATGCGCCTTCACAGTTTCACCCGTATCCAGGTTTTGCACATCTCTGATTTCTCTAATTAAGTCACTCTGACTCTCCACACCGGTGTATTTTTCAATTTCATCAAGTTCCGGTAGAATCACAGCCAATTCCCTGGTTTCAAACAAAACCCCGTTAACTTCCCCGGAGCCTTCCACTACTACCGGATAACCATCTTCCGGCAGATGATACATAATCCCTTTAGCCCTGGCCGCCGAAACCTTGGGTTGATACTTTTCCACAAAACGCCGGTGGTTATCCTGCCCTGGCAGCAGCGTGCCGTAAACAAACAGATTGTTCAGATACATTTTAACCCCACCCTTTTAAGTTATTGGTTCTTTTATAACTGGTTTTCTGTATATGAAGTCATTTTTCCTTTTTTACATTATAGTTATGAAAAAAATATCTGAATAAGGATATTTTTTTTGGTAAAGATAAATATAGAATTTTGTTGAAAGGAGGGTTATTATGCCTGGCAGAGTAAATAAATCAGACCCTATTACCAGAGTTAAGTGTGTGGTCGATAGCTGCGAATACTACAAAAGCGGTGACCACTGTGTAGCTTCTACCATTGAAATTCAGCCGCCCGGTGCCAGTGATACCGAAACCACCGACTGCGCAACTTTCAGTAAAAAGGGCAACATGTAAAAAAGAGGGCTCCCCCCTCTTTTTTTATACGCAAGTCTTATACTACTTTTGTCCCCACCAGAATCACCCGGTTATGTGGCTTATACCGGCTCTCGTTCACCAGTTCCTTTGTGGCGGCGCCGTCTTTAAAGGTGGTAATCTTATACACCTTTACCACATATCCTTTGGAGCCGGGATTATCTACTTTTTCCTCGCCCTGCGGCAAAGTAGGGTCCGGCACCCGCACAGTCATAAAAGGGGTCTGACTGATTCTCTCGGAAATTATTTTAACCGTCTTGCCGTAGTTAATAGCGGCATCCCCTACGATTTGCACAGTTAGATTATCACGCCCAAGGGACGATTTAATCAGGAGATATTTTTCTGTATTGTTCTTGAATCTGAAGTCCTTCGCCCCAAAGACCAGAGTGGCATCGGCCCCCATGGGCAAATAGGGAACAGGCAGGCTGTGGGGAGAGCGTTCGGTGACCGTTAGTCCGGATTTAACTACTGAGTTGTAAAGAGTAGAGGAAACCTGACAGATACCGCCGCCCACATCAAGGACAAATTTCCCCCGCACAATCACATTGGCGTCTAGAAAGCCTCTGTCGGCCGTACGCGGCCCAACTATTTTGTTAAAAGAAAACTCTTCACCGGGCGCCAGCAAAGTATTATGAATGGCTTTTGCCCCTATCGCAATATTGTTCACCCGGTTGGTAATATTGGGATTAAATTTGGTCGTGGTTGCTGCTACCAGCCCTGTTGGTTTTAGCATTTCCATCCCGGAAGTGGTTACGGCCGGTAAAATCTCTGTGCCTGCCAAAATGATTACAGTATCTTCAAACAAGTTAATTTCCTGCATCTGTGCCTGTAAATTATCCATATTTACCGCAAATCCGTTAACGTGCGGCTGTACCGTTAATGCCCCGTTATTATCAATAGTCAGCCTGGCATCCACCGGCTTTTTGCCGGCAGCATTCATAACAGCCGCCAGGATTGCTTCCGTTTTGGCATTATCTACAGAATACTGTAAAGTCAGCTTAAGCCCTTTTTGCTGCAGTCTTTTCAAGGTACTGTATCTGGTTACAGGGTTCCAGCTATGGCCGACATTAAGCGCCCTTAACACCGCGTCTTCAATGTCAGGCTTAATACCCAGGCTTTCGTAGCTATAAGACCAGCTTTGGTCTGACCGCTGAAATACCAGGCGGTGATTTTTAATCCCCCCCCCTATTACAGCCTTCAGTTTGCTTTCGGCTTCCTGCCGGTTAAGCCCCTCCAGCAGTACACCCCCCACCGAAATATTATCCATTATCCTGGTGCTGTCACCGTCACTCAGAGCATAACCCGGTGATATAACGAAAACCAAAATCAGCAGGGCAGTCAATAGCGCCGGTACATACCAAAACCTAAAAGCTGAAGGCGGCATAACCGTATTATATTTCATAATGTTTCTCTCCCCCAAATAATACACTAAAAAATCCTATTATCTTTATTCTACATAAAAAGACGAAAAATGTCCCGCAAAGGTTACAAAAAATCCGGCATTTTTATCAGGTAATTTTTAACCTCGGGCGGCAAAAAAAATTAACCCCCTGGCAATTCTTCTGCCGGGGGGCCAGTTTACTGTATCAACCTGTTTTTCACCATCACCAGCGGCAGCCGAAAAGTAAGTGCCACCAGGGTCAGCAGCCATGTCAAATGCACCAGTATATCGGCAGAGACCCGGCCCAGGACCAGCGCCCGGGAGACTTCCACAACATGAAAAAGAGGCGTCAGCCAGGCAATTTTTTGCGCCAGGGGCGGCAAACCCGCCAGGGGGAAGAAAATACCCGAGAACAGAAACATAGGTGTAATTACCAGGGTAAAGAAATAGTTAAATGAATCATAATCCGGTGCCAGGCTGGTCCAGGTTATGGCTAAAATGGAAAATACCAGTCCGCATAGCACCAGCAAAAATGGCAGCAATAACGCCCACGGCGATTTTACCAGGCCGAAAAGCAATGTCACCAGCAAAAACACCAGCCCGTACAAAAGACTTTTAAAAGAACCGTACATTATTTCCGCCGCCACTACGTCCTCCATGCTCACCGGAGTAGCGACCATGGCCTGAAAGGTCTTTTGATGGGTCATCCTGGCGAAACTACCGTAAGTCATTTCAAAGGATGTCGAAAACATGGCCGAAGAGGCGATAAGGCCCGGTGCCAGATACTCGACATAGGGAATGCCCTGCACCTGTTGAATATAAACCCCCAGACCAAACCCCATGGCCCAAAGGTACATGACCGGCTCGACAAAATTGAACATGATATTGGCTTTCCAGGTCTTCAAAAAGACCAGAAAATTCCGCCGAAAAACCTGCCAAACCATATCCCACCTGATATCAGGCCGGGCAGCCCAGCCTTTTAACAGTGATACTCCATTAGGCAAAATCCATCCCTCCCGGTTCACCGTCATCAAACTGCAGGCCCCGGCCGGTAAGTTTTAAAAAAACATCCTCCAGGGTCGCCGGCCGCAGGTGCTGGTGACTGAAGTCGTGCTCCGTTGATTTAATCAGGGATAGCAGTTCCGTACCTTTTTCCGTATATAGATATAACGTATCGCCCAGCACCTGGTGGCTTTTGACAGCTGTACCGGCCCGGCCGGCCAATTCCCGGCCAAGTTGCTGCAGCCTTTGCTCCCGGTCGGCATCAGTGCCGGCAGCAGCCAAAAAGGCAGGGGTCAATTCCAAAACTTCCCGGCCCACATGATGGCTAATCAGTACGGCCGGTTCACCCTGCTCCAGAATCTCCCCCCGGTGCATAATCACCAACCGGTCACATAACTGGCTGGCTTCTTCCAGGTAGTGGGTGGTCAACAACAGCGTTGCTCCCTGATCCTTCAGCCTTCTAAGCCTTTGCCAGACCAGGTGGCGGGCCTGCGGATCCAAGCCGGTAGTAGGTTCATCCAGAATCAGCATTTCCGGCTGGTTGATTAACGCCCTGGCAATTGCCAGCCGCCTTCTCATGCCGCCGGACAGATGTTCCACCCTGACCCCGGCCTTTTCCTCCAATTCCATAAAAGCCAGCATCTCTTCCGCCCTGCGTACAGCTTCCGGCTTGGGAATATGAAAATACCCGGCGTAAACCACCAGATTTTCCATTACTGTAAGCTGCGGGTCCAGGTTGTCGTCCTGGGCCACTACCCCCAGCCGGCTTTTGATTTCGCGGGCGTTTTTAGTTATATCCAGGCCCAGGACTTCCAGCGTCCCGGCACTGACCGGGGAAAAACCGTAAATCATCCTGACAGTGGTAGACTTGCCCGCCCCGTTCGGCCCCAGCAGGCCAAAGCACTCCCCCCGGATAACGTCAAAATCTATGCCTTTTACCGCTTGCAGGCGGTCAAAATACTTGGTCAATCCCCGGGCCTTTACAACCGGTATCATCTCATCAGCTCCTCATCCAATTATACCCGGGTAAAATGTTTTCAACAAGATGACAGATTATACTTTCTCGCACTAATCCATCAACCGCAATACAAACATGATTAACAAACCTATCCCCATAGTGGGGATGATGTTGCGGGTTTTATAAGCAACCAGTGCCGCGGCAATGCCTGCCAGCAGGTAATGGTTGTGCAGTGACAGGTCAAGGCTTCCCCTTGGCAGCAGCAATGACGGGATAATCAATGCAGTCAGAATTGCCACCGGGACGTGTTTTAACCATCTGCTCAGCCACGGTGGGATGCCAGTCATCCGAAACAAAGCCAGTGACCCGAACCTGGTAAAATAAGTTACCAGGGCCATGCCCGTTATCATCAATAATACCTCATTGCGCATTTTCCCGGCCCCCTTCCAACAGCCCGCCGGCAATACTGGCAGTCAGACAGGCCAGTATAATGTACCATTTACCGGGCAAATACAAGGCAGCCAATACGGCAACAGCCCCGGCTATAAAACAGACGATCAGACTGGTACGATCAACCAGTAACGGCACCAGCAAAGCCAAAAAAGTTGCTGGCATAGCAAAATCAAGCCCCCAGGTCAACGGATCGGAAATATACCCGCCTAAAAAAGCACCGGCGGCAGTAGCCATTACCCAACTCACGTATATTGCCATACTGGCGCCAAGTTGATATTTATAGCTGTAACCTGCTTTGTCAAGCCTGCCAACGGTAAGGGCATAAGATTCATCTGTCAGAACAAAAGCCAGCAAAGCTTGCCGTGATAAAGGAAGTTTGACCATATGCGGGGCCAGGGAGACCCCCATTAATAAATGCCGCAAATTTATCAATAAGGTGGTAATGACTATAATTCCCCAGCCGGTTACACCCGCACCAAACATAGTGATGCCAATAAACTGGGATGCCCCGGCAAATACCAGCAGGGACATCAATATGACCTCCGCTGGTGACATGCCGGCCGTTAAGCCCATGATTCCGCAAGTTATCCCAAAAGGCGCAACACCCAGTGACACTGACAGGCCGTCCCGCACAGCCGGCCAGAATTCCCCTGCCGGCAAACCGGCTGTCGCCATTGGTTTTAACGCTTGCATTACAACCACCCCCTGCAATTTAAAATATAATCCCATCTTAATCAGCAGGAAAATCATTGTAAATATCCAATTATTATTATTAAATAAAAATTGGATATTAATAGGGGGGGTTAGTCAAATGGATATATCCAAATTCCTACGGGGGCGAAAATTGGATGCCTCAACAGGCAAGCCACTTTATCTGCAAATGGCCTTGCTAATAGCCGAAAAAATCCGTGACCAGTCCCTGCCGGCAAAGTCAAAGCTCCCTCCGGAACGGGAACTGGCCAAATTTTTTAACGTCAGCCGTACTACCGCAATCAATGCTTACCGGTACTTGGAAAAAGAAGGTCTAATCAAAACCAAAGTCGGCAGCGGCACTTATGTGACCGAAAGTATCGCAGCTTCGTCTGCTGCTTCGCCCGGTGTACCCTGGCCGCAGTTATTTGCTACCTATCCCGCGACTTCCCTGTCATCAATATTACGGGAACTGGTTTCCGCGCCTGCCGCTGATATTGTTTCCCTGGCGGTGGGCATGCCGGACCCGGCCCTTTATCCACTAACTACTTTTACCAAATTATTTAACAAACATGAAAAAAAGCTTTCACAAGCAGATTTTGGGTATATTCCCACAGAAGGTTATACCCCTTTACGGCATTCGGTTGCAGAAATGCTATGCAAAAAAGGCATATCTGTAACTGAAGATAATGTAATGATTCTTTCCGGGGCCCAACAGGGAATATATTTGCTTAGTAAAGTCTTATTGGAGCCTGGCGACTATGTGGTGACCGAATCACCAACCTTCATTGGCGCGATTCAGGCCTTTCAGACTGCCGGGGCCAGGATACTCAGCCTGCCGGTCAGCGGTAATTTGCCTTTATCGCTGCTTGAGGACTACCTGATACGTTATCGGCCCAAAATGTTATACTTAATGCCGACATTCCAAAACCCCTCCGGCCGTCTTTTATCTCTGCAGGATAGGCAAAGCCTGCTGCAACTGGCCGCCCGCCACAGGCTGGCTATAATTGAAGACGATCCTTACAGTGATTTATATTACGGCGCGGAACCGCCGCCCACGCTAAAATCCTTGGACCCATACGGGGGAGTTGTCTATCTGGGCACTTTTTCCAAAAACCTTTCACCTGGCTTGCGTACTGGTTATATCGTCGCACCCCCGGTATTAATAAACCGCCTGGCCCACAAAAAGCAGTATGTGGACCTGCATTCCAGCAACATAGCCCAATGGCTGGTGCATATGTTTCTTGAGGACGGATATCTGGCCGACCATCTCTCACTGGTGCGCAAGGCGTATAAAAAACGCCGGGACACAATGGCCAAGGCTCTCCGGCGTTTCTGCGGCGATGCTGTTGACTTTGTTTTACCCGAGGGGGGCTTTTACTTTTGGTGCAAAATGAGCCGGTCCGGTTCGGTCCGGCGTCTTCTGCATGAAGCGGCAAAAAAAGGAGTTTCCTTCGTCCCCGGTGAAGCCTTCTGTACAACGCCTGCTCAGGATAAGGAATTCCGTCTTTGCTTTGTAACCCACAATGAAACCATTCTCATTGATGGCAGCCAACGCTTAGCCAAGGCATTAACCCTGGTGACCAAAAATAAAACCCCTGAAAATGACCATGCTTTTACTGCTGCTCCGCCTATTGTTTAAACCACTGTTACAAAGGAGGCATATTAAAATGATTTTAGTCAGTTCCTGCTTACTGGACATATTCAGTAAATATGACGGAAATTCCAACGCATGCGCATTACTCATGGAGTATAGTCACCTGGGAAAATATATCCCTGTCTGCCCGGAACAGTTGGGCGGGCTGCCAACTCCACGCCCACCGGTGGAAATCATCGGCGGTTCCGGGGAAGACGTGCTTTTTAACGGGAATAAAGCTCTAAATGAACATGGTCAGGATGTTACCCAACAATTCATCAAAGGAGCCGGAGAAGTCTCAAAAATTGCCCGCACCTTTCCTGTAACTGCAGCCATTCTCAAAGAAAGAAGCCCTTCATGCGGCAGTGCCATAATCTATGACGGCACTTTTGCCCACATTATAAAACCAGGCCAGGGAGTAACCGCAGCTTTGTTAAGGAAACATAAAATCCCGATTTATTCGGAAACACAGCTTACAAGAGAGTTATTGGAAAAACTACTGTCCCTGTAACAAGCCGGAATTGTTGAAAATCAAAGTATTTTAACCTTCCCGGTTTTCAAAAGTCTCGCAGTTTGTTTCCTCACATTTGCCGGCTTCCCGGCCGGTTACCTCAATAGCGTCGGCCCCGCAAAGGTCATTTTTGTCCCAGTATATACAGGAATCGACAGTACAGGTTACCGACGGCGTAATCTGCCGCCCTTCCTTGAAGGGTTCCTCAACCATCCCGGACCAGTTAACATTATCCATGGACGCAATCATGGAACTGATACCCCGCTTGGAAAAGGTTTTGCATTCGGTATCACCGGGGATTTGGGCATCCAGGTCCTGCTGCTCCAAAACATCGATA